>JAKOVF010000323.1 GCA_029782225.1 Chloroflexota bacterium
CAATCCGCCCTGGGATCGGTTGCTCCCTGCCGCCAAGGAGTTCTTTGCCGGTTACAACATCCGGGTGCTTGATGCGCCGACCAAACGCGAACGAGAAGGTCTCGAAAAAGAGCTTCTTCAAGACCGGCGCATCGCTGAAGCCTACCATGCCTACATCGGCGAGTTCCGCAGTATTGAAGCGATCGTTGACCTGCTCTATGAATATCAAGTTGCCATCGTGGACGGGCAGCGCACCATAGGCAAGCTGGACGCTTACCGCGTCTTCATGGAACGCAACTATCAGGTTCTGCGCGACGGGGGCGTAACGGGCATTGTCATTCCATCAGCTTTTCATGCCAACGAAGGAGCAACCGGCATTCGGCAACTTTACCTGTATCACATGGCGCTGGCGTGCTGTTACTCGTTTGAGAACCGGAAGAAGATATTCGACATTCATTCGTCGTTCAAATTCGCCAACGTTGTAGCCCGGAAATCCGAGGCCGGGACGCAGGCGTTCCGGTGCGGGTTTTATCTCCACGATGATGAGTGGCTGTTCCAGCAGGTGGGCGCGTTTACCTACACGCGGGAGTTTGTCGAAGCAACCGGCGGAGCATATCTGAGCTTCATTGAACTCCAGTCGCCAGCAGACTTTGAAGCTGCAGAAGTTTGTTTTGCTAATTCGCTATCATTCGGCACTCATTGCAGTAAGCATGGTATCGAATTGGGCCGACAAATGAACTCGACCGACGATGCATGGCGCTTAACGCCTGCAAGTGACGTGTTTATTGACGAAACAGACTCCCGTGAGCCTAGTGTGACAACTTGGCTTTTGCAGCAAGGATATCTGGTGCTTCATGAGGGGAAAACCATCTGGCAGTATGATGATAAATGGCAAGACCCTCCGAGATATGTTGTCGCGTTGGAAGCAATTAAGGATAAGAGGACTTGGTTGGAACAGGCTCGGTACTACAAATTCGCTTATAGGGATATAGCAAGTTCGACAAATGAAAGAACTGCAATATTCTGCTATATACCGCCTTCATCAGTACTTACTGAAACAGCTCCCATAGAACAGAATTCTCAAAACATACCAAATTACGAGGCTCTCTTGATTTTGGCCATTGCCAATTCCTTTGCATTTGACTGGCTACTTCGACTAAAAGTAGCATCTCATGTCAATCAGTTTATCCTGAAATCAACTCCTGTCCCCAATGTAGACCATGTCGATATCTTCTTGGCTCACTGCGCCCTCCGCCTCACCTGCAACCACGCCGGATACGCCCCGCTATGGCAGGAGCAGCTCGGCGACGCGTGGCGCGAGCCAAAACCCAAACACACCTGGCCCGTCCTGGCAACCGAAGAAGAACGCTGGAACGTGCGCGCCGCCATTGATGCCGTCGTGGCCCAGGCCTACGGCCTGAACCGCGATCAATACGAGCATGTGCTGCACTCCTTCGACCGCGCGAGCGGC
>JAKOVF010000326.1 GCA_029782225.1 Chloroflexota bacterium
GTCGCTTTCGAAATCCGGCCTGAAGTGTACTGCGTCCGGCGCGATGGAGCCCAGCATGAACTGGGCAGGATTCTTGATTTGAGAAGTAGCATTCAGGATGTTCCTGGCGATTATTAGGTGCGTCATTGGGAATGGCATGTCTGACACCACCGTTAAGAAGCGCGCCCACACCGGGCGCTAAATCGAGAACATTTTCTAGAAGGAAAGGCCAGGCTCCTCTTGTAAGTATTCCGCATGTCTTAGATAAGTGGGTAAGACGTCGCAGCGGCCAACCCCCTAGACTCCAGGATACTCTGAAACCAGCCGCACGCAGTCAGTGTGCGGGCGCAGCGCGGCCACGAGCTTTTTGTCTAGTGTGTAGAACGGGCAGCCCAAGCAATCTGCCAGGGTCACGTACGATGCGTCGTATGCCGTAACTCCCGGGAGAGACGAGAGGGTCATGACAGATGCTCCCATCTGGTCCGGGTCCTCGAACAAGATGCCCAGTTCCATGAAAGCATTCCAGGCGAGGACAGCGTCTTCCGATGAAATCCGGCGTCTTTTCACAGCGACAGATAGAGCTTTCATGAGTTCGTGCTTGAGAAGAGGCGGGGCGGCTAACGCAACGCGCTTCGCTTCGAAATCAGACATGAGCCTTTCGCAACCTGGACAACTCTCCTCATCGGGGAGGAGCCACCCGGCCAGTACGCTTGCGTCTATCACGACCAGCGTAGGGCCGCTTGTCGCGATGGATGATGTGCTTGAAGGTGGCGTGTCAGTGGGGCGTCTCGCAACCGGTTGTTGGCTATTTCTGTTCACGGCTGGTGCGCCCCCTGTCCAACAGTTCTCTGCGGGACTCGCGGAGGATCGTCTGGATGCTGCCTCTTTTCGCCCGTGCGCGTATATCCAGCAGTGTCCTTATGGCCCGGCTGCGTTCGTTGGTTATCCCGGCTACATCGTGAGCCCCGTAGCCGCCGGTCGACTGGGTTGACAGGAGAGATGCCGCCACCGATGAGCTGTCTCTCACCACAGATGTACCTGCCGGCCTCGACGGTGGATATCGGCCGTCAGTCAGCACCCATTCTTCGAGGTCTGCTTTGGAGAATCGCCACGTCCGGCCGACCTTGTGGGCTGGGATGATCCCTTGCCTGGCATAAGCCCTTATGGTGTAGGCCGACAGGTTGAGCATCTTAGCGGCCTGTTCGGGAGTCAAGAAGGTTTCACTCACGCTTGCACCTCCTGAGGGGATGATATCAGAACGTGCAACATAGAACAACAAAGGACAATATAGACACACCTTAGCCGGATACCTTGGGTACAGTCTCAGGTTTCACCCACGAACCCCGGCATCGAGATTCTGGGGCGGGGCTTGAAGGTACAAGCCACTCTGACAGCGCAAACAACCAGAACCGAAATGGATCAAGCTGGCGATAATGGTAGAACCAGGTGCCAGCAGGCATTTGGATGGTGAGGAGGTGGGAGGGGCGCGTCAAGCTTAGGGCCTGGATCCAGCAGGCCAATTGCCATCACACAGGCTGCAAGTCTCTTGTGCGGGGGGAGAGAGCAAAGTGATAAGACGTGTTCTCTGTAGTTTGCTGATTGTCGCCCTGATCCTGGCGGCCGTTCCCGGCATCGTGTTTGCCCAACAGGGCGACCACCAGATCACGGCCTTCGGCAACGAGTTTGAAATCGATACGCCCGAGGACTGGGCTACCGGCGACCTGGACGGCGGCAAGCTCGTGATAGATCCCTATCTGGGCGGAGGAGCTATCCTGCTCGCCGAAGGAGAGACCGAGGCGACTTACACGTCTTGCGAGATAGATATTGGTCCTTTTGAATACCTGGTCATGTCGTGGAATGCCGACTGCCCGGAGGGGACCTGGGTCGAAGTCACGGCCAGCGTTTGGTTGGACAAGCACCAGCAGTGGAGCACTTACCTTACCTGGGGCAAGTGGAGCCCGTTCATCAAGCGTTCCTCTCACGCTCGGTATCCGACTTCTGAGGCGCCGTATGTTGACATCAGCATGGACGAGTTCTTCGTACGCGGAAATCCCGCCAATGGCGACACGGCTTCCAAGGTAAGGCTCAAGGTTATCTTGCACAGGGACGACCCGTCCATTGAATCGCCGGTTCTCTGGTACCTCCACGGTACTGTCCGGACGACCGGTATCGAGCCCAACAAAGTGTTCAAAGACGGCTTGGGAGACAACATCGAGGATTACACCTGCGAAGTGGAAGTCCCCCAGTACTCGCAGATAGTCCGTTCGCCGAACATCGCGGGCGTCATGTGCAGCGCTGCGACGGCCGCAATGATGATTAACAGCGTATCGCAGATGGACGGGGCCCCGCTTAACGTGTTGCCAGAGGAAGTCGCGATGGGCTGCTTTGACTTCCGCGCGAACTCCTTCGGCAACTGGTCGTTTACGATGGCCGCGGCCGGCTCCTACGGCTACAGGTCTTACGTGGACTACTCCACCATCGAGGGTATCAAGCGGCACCTCTTGAGCGGGTATGCCGTGGGCGCAAGTGTCGCTTATTCCACCGACCCGAGCGCGCCCAACTATCTGGAGAACGCTTACGGCTCGACGCCGGGACACCTGATCGTCCTGCGCGGCTACACAGTGATAGACGGCGTGGAGTATTTCATCGCCAACGACGCGTACAACCCGTCCAACGAGACGGTCCGGAAGCTCTACCGGGTTGACCAGTTCGTGAACTGCTGGAGCAGAAACGCCATTTATGTGGTGAAGCCCGGGAAGCTTCCCGGGGTCGGTAAACACCCGGTCAAGAGGGTCCAGGCTGACTTGGAAGAGGTAGAAGAAGGCAAGTACGTGCTCAGGCTAGATGCTTTCGGAGCAAACGAGCCTGTCGTAACCCCGAAGACGAATAGCGCCTACAGCAACCGGCACGGGTTCATCGCCTACATTGACGAGCCGGAGGTTTTCGAGGGAGCGAGCCCGTCGAAGTACGCCTATATCAACGTAGCTACCAATACCAGCGACCTATTGGCGCTTCCGGACGAGCTCATCGATGACCCTGATTTCAGGCTCTATGTGGCCAACAACGATGCCCATACCGGAAAGCTCTTCGTCGTAGACAGTAGTAGCGCCATAAAGCCTTTGATAAGAGCCACCGTAAGCTCGACCGACTACTGGGTGGATGTGAATGAGATTGGCCCCAACGAGAAAGGCATCATCTTCGGCGAGACTACGGTCGAGGAGTTCCTCTCCGGACTCAAGCCCGCCAGGCGGGCGCAGGTGAAGCTATTTGCCGCAGGGACGACCGTGGAGGATGCTTCGGACTTCTTCAGCAAGGAACACAAGTCGACGGGGACACTTGCAGAGGGCGATTTCCTGGCCGTCTTGGCCTGGGATGGGGAGACCCTCCACAAGTACTCGATCAAGGGCGGTCCTGCTCTCCTGCCTCTGGAGCTGTGGTTCGAGTACGACAACGTGGAGCTATACCACAAAGACTTCCCGTTCACCAATATCCTTCACGGCTACAAAGGAAACGGTGTGATGACCTGGACCAGCTCCAACCCGGGGATTGCCAGGGTCGACGCCAATGGTCAAGTTACTCCCTACAATGTTGGAAGGGACGTGATCATAACCGTTCATGTTGCTTCGGACGGTGTCTACCGGGCGGCCACCGCCAGCTACAAGTTGTCCGTGCTGAGGGGTACCATCCATTCGTTCCACTGGGGTACCATCATCCACCCCAAGGTCGGCGAGGTCCCTCAGAAGATCTACATCCCGAGTCCCGAGGACGAGCCCGACCTGTTCTTCTTCGGACCCAATGAACCACGCATTACCTGGAACGGAGAACTGGAGAACGGCAGGTTCAAGGAAGGGGTTGCCTACTCCGTCGAGGTACGTCTCCAGACCAACGACTATCCCGGCGGGAACAGCGCTTATTTCTACGCCAACCCGTTCACTGCCGACATGATCATAGGGCTGCCTAAGGTCGGCGACCGCGTCGGCGACCGGCTTTACATAACCGGTGTGACGGTGACGCGGAACAACAACTACTATCTGACAGTCAGTATCAGCTATTCTCCGCTGAGGTTGCCGAGCGTGTTCGGATATGCCGCTCTGGCGCTGGACGGTAATGTGTCCATGGCCGGCAACTCCGGCACGAGCTCCAGCTCCGGGGATCCTCAGGAAGCAGATGTGTAGGCGGCCGGGGATGTCATCCTCAAGGGCAACGCGAAGGTCGGCGGCGATGCCGTAGCCACTGGCGGCGTGACTCTTTCCAGAAACGCCAAGGTCGCTGGGGCCATCACCGAGTCGGCTGCCCCGCTCCGGTTTGAGGTACCCACCATCGAGGATTGCCTCCGCGAGGCAGGCCTAGACCATGCTGACCTGCAGTCGCTTATTGCCGGAGCAAAGGCTATCCCCGAGAAGCGGTTTGTCGGTGACTTCACGGCGCCGAGCGGAGCGGTACTGGGGACAAGCGGCACCTATTCGTGGATTGACGGAAACCTCGTCATCGGCGGCAACAGCACCGTGACGCTGGATGGAGTACTTGTGGTCAGCGGGAATGTGACCGTGAAAGACAATGCCAAACTGGTCGGCAAAGGCGTCATTATAAGCGAGAGTCCCGCGGCCCCTGCCATCAGAGTAGAAGGCAATGCCAAGGTCGTGGAGGAAGGCGGGACCATCCTGACTATCGCTGCGGCAGGCGGCATCAAGGTCTCTGGCAATGCCGTGTTGGCCGGAGGAATGCTGGCGAGCGGTGACATCGTGCTCACCGCCAACGCTCCGTCCAGACCGGCCCCGGCGACTGCGGTGCGGCTTGTGATGGGCCTGGATGGCGACATCGAGGTTAGCGGAAACGGCTGGCTTGGTGCGCGCGTTTACGCACCGAACGGTGAGGTAAGAGCCGCAGGTAACGCGAAAATCTACGGCTCGCTGGTCGGGAGAAGCGTTAGCCTGGCTGGGAACGTCCAAGTGGATTACCCCGTGTCGCTGAGGGATTGAATGC
The DNA here is from genome assembly GCA_029782225.1 of Chloroflexota bacterium. Classification (GTDB taxonomy): domain Bacteria; phylum Chloroflexota; class Anaerolineae; order Anaerolineales; family Villigracilaceae; genus JAKOVF01. The sequence continues at coordinate 4,963 of JAKOVF010000326.1, forward strand.
ATCCGCGCAGGGAGATACAAGAGGCCTGAAATAAGCGAGACCGGATAGCCGCATCTGCAGGGGTCAACTCCGAGAGCGGGATATCACGTCACAGAACCCGTCCTCTTGTGAGGACGGGTTTCCCTTTGGAGGGCTGCCGTGAGCGGGCACTTCGGGATTATGTATTTGAGAGTTCAGATGTGGATTCCGATGGAAGATCCTGAGATAACTTTGAGAGCGGGCCTGTGTTAATGGCGGCAAGAGGCCTTGCAGATGTTCGACTGTTTGAGACAATGTGGATACTGGCGAAGAGTTAAAGAAGGTCTCTTTGTCGGTACTGCTCAGAGATTCACGTGTGCCTAACGTAAACAGCTCTACCGCAGTTTTCGATGGATACGGGGTGGTCGTAACAACATGAAAGCAGTGCTTATGGTTGGGGCAGGTTTCTCGAAAGCATTCTCAGATGAAATGCCATTATTGAGAGACTTGACAGCTGTTGCTTGTAAAGCAGTTTGTGATGTCTATCCGCCGGAACGCTTGTCGATACCTAAACACTATCTAGATAATGTCGAAATGTTGCTCAGCTACTTGAACGAAGATTATCCTTGGAAGTCTGGAGAGACGAGATTGCTCGAAAAGGCTTGCTTCCTGAAGGCTTCTGAAGCGATAGCAGCGAAAATTAGAGATGCGGAGGAACGAGCATTTCAGAGTGGAATACCCGAATGGGCTAGGGTACTGGTACGTTGTTTAGATGCGGCTGGATGCAGTGTCATCACAACCAACTATGATACAGTATTGGAGCGCTTGGCTTTTGTCGAGCTCCAAAATTGGACCCCGAATCTGTATACGGTGCCGCTCACAAATGCATACGGTCGTTGGGGAGTGGCAATTCTTGGAGGTGAGCAGGCTGAAACCTTTCACCTTTTTAAACTTCACGGCTCTATAAACTGGTTCTACACGGGCTCTAATGACATACCACAACCCATCTACTATGTTCCTGTAAGTGAACCGTCACCGAGTAAAGAGTTGGAAAAAGCAGGGAATGTGGTATCCGACTTAGTTCCTCTGATTGTGCCTCCTGTTGTAAATAAGACGCAGTGGTCTGGTCGAAACTCTCTACTGGTTAGGATCTGGGCGGATGCACATCGTGAGTTGTCAGACGCGGACGAGATCTATGTATTAGGATACTCGTTTCCCGAGACAGACTTAGCAATCCGGAGTCTCATAAGTTCTGCATGCGGGAGGAAGCCTCAGGTAGTCCACCCGGTGAATTTAGTGGTCGATGACGATACGATCGAACTATACCGTCGTATATTTCCGGGGTGCAGTGTCGGACAAGCGTACCAGGGTTCGTCCGCGATAGCCGATTTTGTCTGTGACCTGTCGCAAAGATTTCAGAACCATCTTAACTCTTAACAGGTTTCGAGACCTTCCTGTCAGTCGTGGTCATGGTAGTGGAGGCCTTGCTTGTAGCCCAGTGCGCTGGGATTAGCTGGCTGTGGGGAAGTTTCTTGATCATGTAGTCGAATGACATGGGGATGGCCTCCTTGAAGAGTTGAACTTACCGAGAACGCTCGAAGCCACTGTGCCGATCTTTGTGTTTACCATGGTGCTGACAGCATCCTGCGTGAAGTGTGGAAATGGCCTCCCTCGCGATCCCTGGAGGACATACAACGATTCCCAGCGAACCTGACTGTAACGCGAGATAGGAGTGACCGTCGGATGCCGTTTTCCGTGAAGAGTCTCAAGGAAGCCATATTGGAGCTCGAAAACAGACTGCTCTCTAACCCCACAGACGAAGAGTGTGTGGTGCTCGGTTATGCCGATGGTGCCGAGGTTTCGCTCATGGGGTGGAACGAGAGGCCCGTCTCGAGAGACGTGCGGGATGTGCCTCCACACGCCAATTCGGCTGACTCCATGCAGATAGTGCTGGAGGGCGGGATGGTCATCTACTATCCGGATGAGGACGAAACAGTCGTTCTCAACACCGGCGACTGCCACGTGGTCCCGGGAGGGAAAATGCATTCTTGCGTATCCACGCAGAAATCGCTGGTTCTGGTCGTGGTGGGCCACCGTGCTCTCGAGCGGTGACTTGACCCCATAAGAAGCATCGCCCACAAGATTTGAGTGTCAGGCAATCACCGTTGGACTCCATCATTTAAACTACCCATGCGAGATGCATGGACGCTGCCCGGTTTTCGAACTGGCTGCGGTTTCGCTGTGCCGGTCGAAGAACGCTTCATGCCATTTTGCAATTCGGCTCGAAGTGTGTTTCTATGCCACAGGACTACGCCGGTGCTCTTCGCCAGTCTCCTTGCCTCATCCGTGAAGCGGCTATTGGTGACGACCATGGCAGCATCGGCGCCGTAAAGCGCCTTTCCTGCATAGACCTCCTGGATTGCGGTTACACCAACGCTACCCTTCCAGCGCTTGGCTTGGACGACGGTTTTCTGGCCATTTCTTTCTAATATGAACGAGGCCGTCAACCCCATCTTCTCACAGGGGCGTTTCCGAGACTCTGGCCATCGTCGACGGTGATCGCGTCAACCTACTGTAGGAACAAGGCACCGTCCCAGGGTTCGCCCACGACATCACCAAATACTTGCATGACTGATAGACCTGAGCCATTGGCGCAAGGGTGTTACCTTCCCGGCCAGCAACGGCAGGTTGTCGCTAACCTCGCAAGCTACTCGTTCCAACGCCTCTCGCTCGCGTGACACTACTTCCGGTAGCGCTCTCAGCGGGCCTAGCCCACTCCGGTGCTGTTCGATGTACTTGACCCTGATCTCTACCCGGTTGGCCTTGAGCGCCCGCATCCTC
>JAKOVF010000346.1 GCA_029782225.1 Chloroflexota bacterium
AGCGCGGGAGCAGTTAAAGCTGACCAGATCGATGCCAATGCCGTTACCACGGCCAAGATACTTGCGGGAGCAGTCACGGCCTCCAAATTAGCGGTAAATGCAGTTACAACGAACAAAATCAGCGCCGGAGCGGTGACTGCCGCAAAGATTGCCGCCGGAGCAATCCAAACACAGCACCTAGCAGCAGGTGCGGTAACAGCGGACAAACTTACAGTTGACGAGACAACCACCAACAAGATCATAGCCGGAATCGCACAAATTGGCGGATTATCCGCTGACTATATCAAGGCTGGGACAATCAGTTACGATAGGTTGAATGTTGCATATGCACAAGTGTCTAGAGCGGATTTGGCTGGAGATTTCGGCAGTGCTACCGCCTCTGTCATACAGGTAGCTAATGACGCCCATACACCGAATGTCATTCAGATAAGTGGGCTTTCGAGCGTTGGTAGCGGCAAACGATTTTCTCTTACGCTATCTCACCAGACGCTTTCCATGCTTGGGGGTGTGCCGATGTTTAATATAGACTCGCGCCTTTCTGCAGTCGATAATCTTGAGGGTACGTACCTGTTATCTTGGGCAGCGCTTATCAGTCCCTTGACATATACTATGTTAGGTGGTCGATTCGAATGTGGTCTTGTTGATATTAGGAGAGGAAACACCGCTATATATATCCAAATATTGAGTTCTATTACAAGCAGTTCCCCGCTATATGTAGGGTTTGCGCGACACTCAATCGAATAGGGGTTGGAGTATGAAGAAAGTACTAATTGTATTTTGGGGCTGGTGGTGGAAGCGCGGCACGCCTGAGTGGTGAGATTCTTGGGCTACCGTTGCAGGTGGGGCTATTGGGTACACACTACTAAAATTTATTTGACCAAGGAGGGCGATGAATTATGCGAAAGTTAGCGTTGATCATTTTACTCATCGTTTTACTTAGTTTACCCGTTTATGCGGAGATTAGAGGGCACGTTTCCGTAGAGTATGACACGCTGAACCAAGATTGGTTATGGGTGTGGAATGTGGACAAGCACCTCACAGACTGGTGGCTTGTAGGTGCATCAATGGCCACGTATGCGCCGGAGTATGGTTTCAAACATTTTATTCCAGCTTGGGCTCCTCACAGGTTAGACTATGAGGTCTACACCGAGGTACATTACAAGAACTTCTCCCTACGGGTGACAAGTTGGTGCGACCACTGGTTCGCTCAATCGGATCAAGACTGGTTAGCGGATAGATGGGGTTTAACCGTGAAGTTACGCTATGATTTTTAAGCAAGACAAGCTCAAACATTTGTTGGCGGGTATCGTACATGCAGCGAGGTGATGCGGATGGAACTGGAGCAAAGGGTGACTCGACTCGAAGAGCGAACGGTTGCTGTTGAGCGGGACATCAAAGAGATAAAGGCCCAGCTTAATGAGACCGCTAAAAAGTCTGACGTGGAGCGGCTGGAGAGGACACTCAATGAACGGGACGCCAACTACACCAAGAACTTGTGGAAGCTCATTTTCATTCTAATTGCCGTTTTCACAGGCATTACCTTGGCGGCTGTGGGCCTTAGTGTGGCGGACATCAGCCTTCCGACGATGCTGGGGGGGAGCTGATGGTTCTGTGTCCCGACTGTGGAGCTGTTTTGTATGTGCATGGCCGCTGCTGGGTGTGTCACCGCTGTGGTGCGGAAGGTTGCGGATTAGCAGGATTGGAGGTGGTGCAGAGTGACAAACGACTTTGTTCTGACGGAGCACTTCCGGCTCCGGGAGTTTCAGTGCAAGTGCGGCTGCGGGACGGTTAAGCTCGATCCAAGCCTTGTATGGCGACTACAGGCGCTCCGATACAAAGTAGGGGTGCCTTTAGTGATCAATAGCGGAGATCGGTGCCAGGCACATAACCAAGCGGTGGGTGGGGCCGACAATTCCTTCCACATGCAGGGCCTGGCTGCCGACTTGGCCTGCCCCAAGGGTTTGACGGTTGAACAGTTCACGCAAATGTGTCTTGAGCTTGGGTTCACGGGCGTGGGGGCCTACCCCGATCAAGGGTTTGTCCATGTTGACATGCGGCCTGGGCCGCAGGTGAGGTTTCAATAAGGAGGTTTGACAGATGGAACAGTTCCTGAGTTTCCTGTTTCGGCCCGAAGTGTTGGGCGTTATTGCTGCTGTCATTGTGTTTGCTATAGGACTGTGGGCGCGCAAGTACCTCAACCACTTCCGCGTAGTCTTTCAGGTCTGGCACCTTGTTGAGAAGATGGGGATTTTGGCCGGGCTGAAAGGCTATGAGAAGCTGGCCCTGGCGATGGACGTTTTTCAAGAGAAGTTCTACGCAGAATTTGGCCGGGAGCCTGCTCCTGGGGATGAGGGCTGGGCGGTTAAGATTTTGACGTGGTTGTGTAAGCTGGAGAACAAGGACGACGTTGAGGATTTTTTCGAGGACTCCTCCGGGCCCTCCAACTCGGAAACCTTGAGCGAGGGCACGGCCTAGCCAGCGAGAACCCTGTCAACTGGCAGGGGAGAGAGATAACCAGCAGGCAGTATCACGCATATCAAGAGGCCCTGGCCCGAAGCGAAAAGCAGTGGCGGGAGTCCACTAAAGCCCTTGTACCGGACAAACTGCCCCCGCTCAAGATAGGAGATACGATCTGGGGTGAGATAAACCCCAAGGTCACGATCAATGTACCCCGACCCGAGTGATCGGGGTTTTTTTTTATGCTCTTTTTTCACTCGGAGTGACGGCAAAGGGTGGCATAGCCATAAGTGTCCTGCGACCACTGACAGGCGGGACGCTGCAGGCCGGAGTCGAGTTGCGGCTGAATGAGCCGCCGCGGTGGGGAGTGCTGTGGGGGATTCGGTTCTGACGGAGGGATGATGATGCGGATCGCCTTCTGTGGCCCGCGTGGCACGGGCAAGACGACGCTGGCTAGGTACCTGGAGGAGCGCCATGGTTTCGCCCGCATGAGCCTGGCGGCACCCATCAAGCGCATCATCGCGGAGTGCCCGACCGACAGCCATGAGCGGCACCAGTACCTGCTGCAGTGGGCTGCTGAGCTGTTTCCTGGGCGGATAGTGCTCCAGGCTCGTTTTGCGACCGAGGCCGCTAAGGTTTTGGTGACTGAGCGCGACCCTGGCCGCCGGGCGCAGCTGCTGGGCACCGAGGTGGGGCGGGCGCTGGACCAGGAGGTGTGGATCCGCTACCTGCTGGAGCACCTGCCAGATGACCATGTCGTCGTCGATGACGTGAGGTTTCGCAACGAGTGCGAGACGCTGCGGGCCACCGGCTTTCGACTGGTGCGCCTGACGGCGCCGCCCGAAGTGCTGGCGGCTCGTCTGGCGACCAGGGCGGCAGAGCGGCGGGACCCGGACCATGCGTCGGAGCGTGGGCTGGAAGGCATACCAGACGACTACTGGGACGCTGTTTTTGACACGTCGGAGCCATGGGAGGCGACTGCGGCGAGGCTGGAGGCGTTACTGGCCAAGCTGCCGGCGACGGTTATGAGCGCGAAATAAGCGCAAATCGGAGACCTATACGGGGGTGGCGAATGAAAGTGCCGGGGGATGGCGAACCAAACGCCACCGGCTATGTGCTGGTGGCGTGGAGGTGGGGTGAGTAGAGCGAAAGACTTTTGAGCAGTCCCGAAGAGCGGCTTTTACGTGCGTATGAAAGAAACAAGCCCCCGAAGGGGCCGTGAGAGCTTATTTCTTATTGTAGTATATGTCCCAAGTGTCTGGGTCCGCACTGCTGTCTGCTCGTGACACATACATGATTTCCCAATCGCCCCTTAACGACTCAGAGTATCCGACTATGGCGATAACCTCACCCTCGGGCAGCACCCCTATCGTAGGCGTGATGAACCGCAGGGCACGCTCCACTTCATACTGGACGTCATCCAGAGCCATCCCGTACTTCACCGAAAACAGAAACACCACACCGTACCCGGGGAGATAAGTGTTTAGGACTGT
>JAKOVF010000367.1 GCA_029782225.1 Chloroflexota bacterium
GCCCATCGCATTCACCATGCGGATGGATTGCATCAGGCTGGCTTGCTGGATTTGAAGGATGGCGACGGCGTTCTGCCGCGCTTCATCGATCAGGGTCTTGATCTGTGCCGATGGGAAATTGCCGTCCGCCGTGACGGTTGCCAGAGTCAGGTCTTTGGAGTCATCAGGGTTGGTGATCTGGAAGATGTAACGGTTCTCACCGGATGTGCCCATGCGCACGGTGTCGCGGTCATCGACCAGTGTGGACAGCAGACGCGCGCTGCTTAGTGGCAAAGATACGGAGGTTTGATTTGCAGGACCCGCGATGCTTTCCATCACGAGCCCGGCAGAATATCCATCAGCGGTCTGTGCCATCACCGTGTCGGAATTGAGGATCAGGTGAACGACCTGCAACACGGCGCGTGAGTCATCCGTGGATGTAAAGGGCAAGGCGCGCATCAAACTGCGGAAGATGGTTCCGGAGAACGTAGCAACCGTTTGAATGCTTTCCTCGCCGATCACCGGCAGAGGTTCATCCACAATGCGCAGGCTGGTGCGGTTGGAGGTTCCCTGTTGAATGACCAGCGCAGTCCCATCCACATGCAAGCGGATCTGCCCTGCCAGAGTCTCCACCACGGCTTTCAGGGTGGCGGCGTCCACGCAGACGGAAAGGTCTTCGCTGCAATCCACATTCACGGTGGAACGCGCGGCGGTCTCGCCGTTGAAGCAGGACAGTTGCAGGATGCCGTCCGTATGGACATCCAGCCGGACGAGGGAAAAGGCTGCCATCAGGGTGCTTTTCGTACTGGCGCGGGTCACGGCATTCAAGGCCGAGTGAAGCAGATCTTGTTGAAGGGTGATCATGAGTTGGGTTCTCCTTTTTGTTGTTCCAGATACTCCTGCAGGATCAGGACATCCAGATAAATATGGTTCGTGCGCTCCTCAGGGGAAGCGCTTTCAAAGTGGGATTGTTCGTCCTGCGCGAGATAGTCCAGGACTCTTTGTAGCGAACGGATATGTTCAGCGTTCATTGAGTGATCTCCAAAAACGAGTGGCAGTCCTGATGGACTGCCACTCGTGATGTGATGGGCTAATACGGAATGTCATCCTCAGCCGGATCAGCCTGTGCGATGGAAGGTTCGTTGTTCTTGCTGTCCAGGAAATGGATCTCCAATACTTTGAGTTCGTAATCCGCTGCAGCCGTGCCGTCCTGTCGGACCCAGATGCGCGGGCGACCGGTGGATTTATCCGGCGTCAGCCTGCCTTCGACCAGGACCTTGCTACCCTTTTTCAGGTACTGGTTGCAGACCTCGCCCAACTTGCCCCAGGCGGTGCAGCGGAACCAGGTGGTGACCTTGACCGTCTCGCCCTTCTCGTTGTTGTACTGGTCATTGGTGGCGACATTGAAAGTCGTCACGGCTTTGCCTGCCGGGGTATAGCGCATTTCCGGTTCACCACCGAGGTGACCAACGAACACAGATTTGTTGTATTGCTTTGACATGAGAGTCTCCTTGTTTTGGGTTTGAAATTACTTGCAGATCTCGCGGAGGCGTTTATCCGTATCGTATTGACCGGAACGGATGTAGAGGGTCATGCTGATGATGAACCAGACCGCCCAGATCAGGAACAGGGTGGCGATGATGGAAGCGAAGATGGTGAGAGTAGACATTTTGTTTTCTCCTTGAAAAATGAAAATC
>JAKOVF010000434.1 GCA_029782225.1 Chloroflexota bacterium
GTCCTGCTTCCTGAAAGCCTGCCACAATGCTCGCTGCATCTGGTTCCGCTGCACTTATTGAACTGCAAGTGATAAAACTGAAAAACACCAAAAGCACCATCACTCTGGTTAACGTTCTACTCACGATAAATCCCTCCAAGAACGACCGGTTAGGGGTCGCCTAATTCTCCTGCTCTTATTGATAGCTTGAAAATACCGCATGGTCAAGTCCTAAATGCGGTGTAAATTCGTCTCCCGGCTGTTGAGTTCAAACTTAGGCTGCGGTGTTTCGTTGGGACTCCGTCTCAGTAGGTTTATCGTTGCTTTCTGAGCGTTTGTGCTCCCAATAGGCGTCCATCCGAAAGTAGTGCCGCCCGATCGCCCACTCCTCATCCTGCTCCACCAGTAGGCTATGGCCGATGGCGATGCGTAACTACCCGAGATAGGCCGTTGCGGCATGGGGGCAGTCACAATCGGCGTACGGACTTCAGAGTGTTCGCAGTGGCGGCAGGCGTAGATGTGCTGCACATGCTCAATCACCTTCAGCTGTGCAGGTATCACTTGCAGTTCTGCGCTTGTCTGCGTACTCATTTCGTGGAGTTGGTTGGTACATTGAGGGCAGACTTGCGCCTCTTCGGGAAGGGTGTAATGGATCTGCTCTGTTGGCAGCCCTTCAAGAGTGACGCTACGTTTGCGGCGCGTCTTCTTTCGCTTGTACGTGCCGATAGTCTGGAGCTTAGGCTCCGGCTCTTCGGGCTTTGCCTCGGCTTCAATTTCGTTGAAGATCATCTGGAGTTGGCCGGGAACCGTTCGCTCACTCGAGGGGCCGAAGCGGCGCTTTTGAGCAAGACGAAACTGCTCTTCGAGAAATTGCAGACGAGCGAGCAGCTCCTTGTTTTGTTGAACAAGGGTCGCATTCTGCTTCTCAAGAGCAGTGCAGTAGCTATGCAGTTCTTCGAGGAAATTGGGTCGTTTCATACCCTTCCAATTCGCGCCGGTAGGGGCGGCTTCCTGCTGGTTTTGCAGGTATGATGAAAATCTTTTTAGACCACCGTACGAGCTACCACACGCGGGTGCGCTTGGTATTGTTCAATAGCGAGTCCATCGAGGAGCCACTGCAACTGACGGCGTGTCACGGTGAGGGTTTGGCGATCCGTCACGGGAGGCCACTGAAACCGACCTCGTTCTAATCGACGATAATAGAGCCAGAACCCGTTATGGTCCCAGTGGAGGATCTTCAGTTTGTCTCGCTTTCGGTTGCAGAACACGAAGAGTGCCGGAGTGAACGGATCAAGCCTGAATGCCTGACTCACGAGCGCCGCCAGACCGTCGATCGACTTGCGCAGATCAGTGCTGCCGCAGGCCAGATAGACCCGATCCACGCCGGTGCCGCCTATTAGCATGACGTTGACAGCACCTCTACAACATCTCGAAGAACGGCGGCGTCGAAGCCGGGGCGCACCTCAATGGCTGCTTTGCCGACATGGATCAAAACGGAGCTTGCCCGGGCGGCAACGGCCGAATCCGCCGTGTCACTCCAACCGACCTCAATCCAACTATGTGCACCCTGCTGATCGTCCTCACCATCTCGAAGCCGTCGAAGCCAGTACCGCATTTGGTGGTCCGGCAGATCGTTCTCCCGGCACCAGGCGGCCACACTCTGACCACTGGCGCAGTACTCCGCAACACGCTGCTGCCACATGTTGCGTCGCTCAAGTCGAGTCATCCCGATAGCCTCCCATTTCATGCTTCTGGGATCATTATCCACCGGGGACGCCTGACTCGGAAGGTGTGTTACGTTTGACGCTTACATAGAGAATACAGGGTTTCATTTTTTGAAGCACCATTTCCAGCTGGAGCACGCGTATGGGTATGATCCGGCGTTGATTGAAACGATGTATAAGCTGTTTGCGATCACCTATAACCTGTTTCAGCTCTTTGTTCGCCGCAATCTGAGATCGTTTCGGCCGGGTAAAGACACCTTGTTAGGTGTCATGCGCCGAATCTATGAAGGATTCGTAGTCCTGGCATACATGATGAACAAACGGTGGTCGGTAGGTGACCCGGAATTAGACGTACTCAATTGAGCGCGATCCTATCATAAAGGTTGGGTTGGTGTCGTCAACAGAGAACAATGACATATGAAGTTCATTTCTCCCAGCGTATCACTGGGGGAAAGGGGGTTCTATTGTCAAAATCTGCTTGAATCCCTCATTCCGCACCCCCTCTTAGGAGGAATAGACATTTTTAACGTGAAATTACCTATATAGGTTGATTTATCTGTCAGATAATTAACGCGGTTCACGCGTCTGTCGCAGATTTAGTCTTAATCCTCGCAGCAGGAACACGGTAGTGCAGCGCGTAAGTTCCTCTCTAATACCAAGAGGAGTGTGCTGCACATGGAAGGTCACCCACCTATACAACTACCTCCAGGTAGTTTCAAATTCGGTTGTGCCGGAGCAGCGGTGCTGCTGGCTCGTATTTGCCGTGAGCTGCGAATCCAACAACTGGTCAATGCCATGGTCAAGTATGATGTTAAACAGTGCAAGGTGTCACCGGGCACACTGGTCGTCGCTATGATTATCAACCTCCTCGTGGATCGAAAGCCGCTCTATCAGGTCATGAGCTTCTACCAAAACTATGATCTTGAAACATTGTTTACAGAACGATTTGATGTGTCCGCTCTCAACGATGATGCGCTGGGTCGAATGCTGGACCGATTGACAGAGATTGATCGTTGTCAATTGGTGCAGAGCGTCGCATTGTGCGCCCTTCGCGTCGGTGAAATGGAGGTGCGTAGCGTGCATGCAGACACAACCTCCATCACGGTTCAAGGGGAGTACAATAGCATTCAACACGACCCCTCCGCTAACTCAGAAGAGAAGACGCTTAACATTACCCAGGGTTACAGCAAACAACATCGTCCCGACCTGAAACAGTTTGGTTGCGGTCTGATCGTGAGTCAAGACGGCATGCCCGTGTTTGGCGATATTCGTGATGGTAACTTTAATGACAAGATCTGGAACAACGAAACGCTTACGGCTATGGAACAAAGCTTCTTGGACCTGCGCCGAGTCGTTTACGTGGCCGATTCGGCCTTGATGACCAAGAACAATCTGCAATTAATGGCGGAGAAGAAAGTGAGGTTCATCTCGCGCTTACCAAATACGTTTGCTGCGGTGGCCCAAGCGAAAGCCAAGGCCTTTGCCAAGAAGAGCAAGTGGAAGTACGTGGGTCCGCTCGTTGGTCGAAAAGATGCCGCCCTTTACCAGATCAGTTCGACATCCCAAGAAATAGACGGTAAAACCTACCGCTTGCTTGTCGTACAGTCATCAGCGCATGACAGTCGCGCTGCCAAACGATGGGAGCGTCTCGTCGCCCAAGAGGAAAAAGCCATTAGCGCTGCTATCCAAGAGTTGCGAACCAAGAAATTTGCTTGTCAACCTGACGCGGAAACGGCACTGGCTGAATTCCTTGTCACCCATGGCACCGGTTTACACACGGTTACAGGCGTGGTGACCCCATCCATAAAAGTTAAACGTCCCCGAGGCCGCCCCCGCAAAAATGCGGTGTATCCCACAGAGACTGACTAGCAGGTCGATCTGGAGTTGCATGCGCCAACTGAAGAAGTAAAGCAAGCTTGGTTAAAACGGGAATCAAGCTTCGTGATGATTACCAACCTCCCGGAAGATCAGTGGTCGGATATCGCTGTACTAAGTGAGTACAAGAACCAGCACAAAGTGGAACGCAACTTCTACATGCTTAAACACCCGATCATTTCAGATGGGATCTTCCTTAAGAATCCCAGTCGAGTGGAATCGTTTGGTTACATAACGATCCTGGCACTACTCGTGGCAGCGTTTCTTCAACATCGGGTGCGTACCAACTTAGCTAAAGAGGACCGACCGCTCCGATTGGCGCTACAGCAGCGCACAACGGATAAACCCACCAGCGTGGCCATTCTTAAGGAGTTGAACGACGTATCTATTTGGCACTTTGTCACACCGGAGGGGCACATATTACTGCGTGGCTTCAATGGGGACCTTTCACTCGAGGCTGTCCGTTTGATTAACCTTGCCGGTTATGATCCTGAGATCTGCATTAAGCCGATCGACACCTAGATCCCTGGTAGAAATTCTGGCCAACTGTGTTTATGGGTGCGGAATGACGGTTGGATGTTCCTGTAAGAGCCAATTTTAACCGGATACCGGTCCCTGGACCTGCGTTGCTGCAGTCGCGATTTCCACTTCCGGAAGTCCTGCTGGCAGTCGG
>JAKOVF010000435.1 GCA_029782225.1 Chloroflexota bacterium
GAGGTAGTTCTCGAAGGACTCAGGGGCCAGGAGTCGGTCGCGGAAATCTGCCGGCGCCATGGCATCACCCAGTCCATGTATTACGAGTGGCAAGAGGCCGTGTTCAAAGCCGCTGAGGAAGGCCTCACCCACGGCGGACGTACCGCACGAGAGGCGGAGCTTGAAAAGCAGCTTCGCCAGGCCCAGCGTACGATTGGCCGCCTCACGATGGAGAACGAGTTGTATCAAAAAAAACAAGACTGGCTCGCCCGTCGGCAGAAGAAGTCGTAGCCTTTTATCACCGGGAGGCGAAACAATACCCGATCGATCTGGTCTGTCGTGTGATGGGCATCTCACGCAGCGCCTTCTACAAGGCCCTGAGTAGGAAGCGCGAGTCTCATCAAGTCAAACCGGATCCGGATGAATGCCGCTTGGTAGCCCGAATCAAGGAGCTCGTGGCCCGATTTCCCGACTACGGGTACCGGCGAATCTGGGCGCTGTTGCGCTTTGGTGATGATCCCATCGTCGTCAATCGTAAGCGTGTCCAGCGCCTCATGCGGGTCCATGGTCTACAAGTAAAGGTGAAGCGGTATCAAGCCTCCCGCAGGCCCCACGTGGGACGAGTCGAGGTGAATGACTCGGACCTGTTATGGGGCATCGACATGACAAAGATTTGGTGCGGCAAAGACGGCTGGGCCAGCCTCTTTGCCATTGTCGATCACTGTGATCGCGAATGTGTCGGTTTTCGGTTGAGCCTCGACGCCAAAGCTGAGCGGGCTAGGGAGGCGTTGGATCAAGCGGTTGCCTACCGCTTTGGTTCACCCAAGGCCGTACCCGCTGATCTGCAAATCCGGGCGGATAACGGATCACAGTTTGGCTCCCGGGCGTTTGTCAACGAGGTCGATCGGTTGGGGATCGAACTTACATACACCCCATATCGGTCGCCCCAGGGGAACGCCATTGTGGAACGGTTCTTTCGCAGCCTCAAAGAAGAATGTGTGTGGCACTACCGATTTGAAAGCTTTCACGAAGCGGAGCGCGTGATTTCCGACTGGATCCGCTTCTATAACGACGAGCGACTGCACTCTCGATTGGGCTACCGATCGCCTAAGCAGTACCGGAAGCTCCGATCACTCCGTAAAAATGTCGCCTAAACTGTTGACTTTGCGGGGGTCACTACA
>JAKOVF010000006.1 GCA_029782225.1 Chloroflexota bacterium
CGAGTCATAATCGAGCATGAGACGGGATGTATCTACAGCTTCAAAATCGTTGCCAGTTAGATCATCCAGAAGATGCAGCATATCATTATCCCAACCCTCATCCGGTGCACCGGAGACGTACCAGTTCGATCCGTTATCCGCGAGCACAATCCCATAAGTCTTCATCGCCCGCAGGATGACCTGCACGGCAGGAGGATAACCCGAAATGTTATAGGATGCCTTTAGGCGGAAGCGTGCACCCATTGGTGGGGTCTGCGGGGCGGCGGGATCATTGGATGTCAGATGACGGGCCGGCCAGATGTAGCCATTGGTATTCTCAGCCGTGAAACGGATCGCATGATCGATTTCGCCACTGAGGATTTCATCATAACGTACGAGGCCAGGGAGTATCGGCAGGCCAGCAGCATCTGCCGAAGTCCATGTATCCGGGCGCAGATCATTCGAATTGAGGTCCCAGATGGCGCCTGAACCGGCATGCCATTGACCGCCAGAATAGCTGGCATCGTAGAGTTCGTAAAGGATGCACGTACTATTATCTACAATTAAAATATGATGATCGCTGCCGTATTCTATTAACGGGTTGCTTGGAATAGGATAGGGCCCGGAATCCGACTCGCCCGGATAATAAAATGAAACTGGAATTTTGGGGACGCCACTCCCCACAACATTATAGGGAATTCCGATCGGACCTCCATCCCATGTCCCGGATCCAAAATCCATGTGGAAGCCTGTATTACGGCCTATTGCATTCACCCATTGGTCAGAACGCGCATGAACCGGCAGGTTATCTACTGGGGTATTCCAGAAATTGTTTGAAGGAAAGATGGGACAGCCACTGATCGTGGAAGAGGTCGTAGCACGACTTTGTGAACCAGATCGCTCCACTTGGGCATGTGCCGGAACCACTGCCTGAGAAAACAAAAAAACACCCACGAACAAAATTAATACGCCTGATCTAATTCGTGAACTGGACCAATGTTGATGCATGATAGCCTCTCGAATATCATATCCACAAGTCGGGCAAGATACAAATCTACAATATAGATCGACCTGGCAGTTTTGAAAGGAGCAACGCATGGCAGCCAGCCGATTGGATACCGGGGTCCGATCCGGTCATGGCCGATTTTCATCGTCAAAGAAAACCCAAATGACGACCATCAAAGCCCTTCGGTGATGTTTAGTACTATACAGCGCACAAGAGGGGAATATAGTTAAGCCATGCTGCAAAGCCACCCTCTTTTTCAAACCCTGAGCGAATTGAAAGGGAACCCTCGCGTCACCGTCTTGACCGAGATCATGTTCGGCATCCCGTACAATCTGTTCGCACCATTCTTCTCTGTCTACATGCTGGCGCTCGGCGTAACCGATCAGCAGATTGGAAGCATCGCCAGCCTGGGGCTTGTCGTTCAGATCTTCTCTGCCCTTCTGAGCGGCGCGATCGTGGACAAGTTCGGACGCCGCCTGACATTATTCATTTGCGACCTGATCAGTTGGGGTGTGCCATGTCTGATCTGGGCTGCGGCGCAGGACGTACGATTTTTCATTGTGGCGGCTTTTCTAAACAGCCTGTACCGCATTTCCCATACTGCCTGGACCTGTTTGATGGTGGAAGATGCAGAAGAGCGTCATCTGGTGCACATCTGGACCTGGATCATGATCTTTGCGGTCTGTTCCGCATTCTTTGCCCCGCTGGGTGGATGGTTCGTGAAACGCTATGGTTTGATACCCGCTGTACGAGGCTTGTTTGTGTTTGGCTTTATTGTACTGACCGCCAAATTTGTGATTCTGTATCTGTACTCACACGAAACGGTGCGCGGCGTGCAGCGCATGGCAGAAACCCGGCATCGTTCCCTGATGAGCCTGCTGGGTGAATATCGAAGTGTCTTTAGCCAACTCCTACACTCCAGACCCATTCTGGCTGCCCTGTCCTTAATGGTCATTACTAACATATACATAACGATCAGCAATAACTTCTGGGGCGTCTTATTCACCGGGAAACTCGGATTTCCCAGTTCTCAAATCTCAACCTTTGTAGCACTTCGGTCGATTATTATGACCAGCTGCTTTTTTCTGATTGGTCCACGCCTGACGAATCTACGCAGGTTACACTTGCCGCTGTGGGTGGGCTTCGCTCTCTTTCTCGTCAGCCAACTGCTGCTGGTCGTGACACGGCCGCATGTCATCACCCTGATTGTGCTGAGCGTGATCCTGGAGGCAGTCGCATCCGCCCTCGTTAGTCCAATGACCGAATCCCTGCTGGCGCTGTCCCTGGAATCAAATGAGCGGGCACGCGTCCGTGCCATGGTCTATGTGGCCTTGATCGTATTGATCTCTCCCTTTGGGTGGATCGCGGGCCAGCTCTCTGCTGTGGATCGCTCCCTGCCATTTGCGCTAAATGCGATCTTATTCGCGATTGGCATCATGCTGGTCTGGTTCATTGGCAGGTCAGGTTTCCTCCATACTGCAGGGCAGACATCCAAACAGGAATGACAGCATACGCACTCCCTCGTCCAATGTACATTGGCAAAATTCGATTGAACTAACAACAAGGTTTGTCTTAGTTCAGGGGAAATCATCAGCAGATGTGTTTTTTCTCAGGCGATACGGAACAGGAGGAAACTACAAGTGGGGACAAAGTTAGGGGCTACTGGAAATTTGATATGAACCTGAAGCAAAATTGACCTCCAATCTCGCCCAGGTGTCGCCATTATCCCAACGTACGATAATTTCAGATTCCCCAGTTTCGGGCAGACTGAATGTGCCATCAAACGCGGGATGCCGATTACGAAAGCGAATCAACTCAAACAGGGATTGAACTACGGGGCGCCGGAGCGCTTGATCGATCTCTTCGGCCGTGAAGCAGTGCCTGTTGATGTCACGCCCGACACCACTCTTTGCCAGTAAATCCATGTCGTTTTCACCTGCCAGCAAACCTACATAATAAACCTGGGGAACGCCAGGGGCAAAAAATTGAATTGCCCGTGCCAGTAAATAATCATGATCGTTGCGCTCAAGGGCATCATAAAATGTGCAGTTGACTTGATATAGATCGAGATTGGAGGCTGCTGCGCCGGTAGCCTGTCGGCTCTGTCCGTTACTGTTCAAGTGAATTCTTTCAACCAGAGCATCCAGTTCAGCAGAGGGGATCAAACCAGGATGATTTTGCGGGTCTGTGCCATCCGCACCGATATCGATCACACCAATACCGTCGTGTGTATCCAGTACAGTAATGGCATTGCGCGGGCTGATGGCCAGCCATTGCTTTAGATAACGAGCAGTACGATTAAATATTGCATGCAATACAAGGGGAGGCAGCGCAAAATCATAGACACGATCCACCTGGCGAGCAATTTCGATCTGCTTGCGAAAATAGGAATGAATTTCGACGAGTACTTCCATCTCGAGCGCTGCAGCCTGTTGAGCAAGAACTGCTATAAAGGCGAAGGTTTCCGGGATCATAAAACAACTGCTTCCGGCTTTTTTGACCGCATATCCAATGGCATCCAGCCGCACCATTCGAATATTGTTATCATGCAGTGTTTGCAGCACCGATCGCAAGTAAGCCTGACCCTGTGGATGGTTTACATTAATATCAATCTGCTGTTTGGCAAAGGTTGTCCATAGCAGGTGTTTTTCACCGTTTTTCAATGTGGCATAGGAAAAAGGCAATCCCGGTCGGGGACGATAGATGGCCAACAAATCAGCTTCGGTGGCGCCCCTTGGAAAGACACTATCCATGGTCAGGAACATGCCGTTATAGGTGGAAGCAGCGCCTTTTTCAGAGTAATCCAAGAATTGTGGAGAGGCGGAGGATACATGGTTCACGATCAAGTCGGCCATCAGATCCACATCCTGCCCCAGCGTCTTGATATCTGCCCAATTCCCCAGGCAAGGGTCGATCCTGGTGTGATCGATGGGATCGAAGCCAGCATCCACACCATTGATAGGATAATAAAACGGGAGGAGATGAACACCGCCAAACAATCCTGCCAGCGGACCTTTGAACAGTCGATGCAATTCTGCTATATTGCCTCCGCCCAGGCGGTCTGCATATGTGATTAGTTGTACTTTATTTTTCATGATATCGATCTTCGACGGCATGTAGCATTTGGGCGGCTGAGCCAGAAATGAGCGATGTTGACAATCAAATCTCCCAGATCAAAGAAATAGTAACGATCACTGTAATATCCACACATCCCGTGTACTGCTCACAAAGAAGTCATATACAACCGCGTGGAGAATTGCGTCCGGCCAGAGCGATCTTTTTCGGTCTCCGATCTTGGAATTTCCTCCACGCGCGGCAGGATGCGGTTGAGCGAGTGCTGGACATCACGTTCGATGCATTGTGTTTCAATCATAGGTGAGCGGGTAAAGGGCAATAGTATCGCCAGCCAAAATCGTATCTACAATCCCGTCAGGAATTGAAAAGCCTGATCGTACCAACCCGGTAAAGGCTCATGTCCAAAGTCGGGATAGATCGCCATTTTCTTAGGCGAGGTAAGCTTGTTGTATACAGCAAACTGCGTGGAGGGAGGGCAGATCGTGTCCATCAGGCCAATTCCCCAGAGTACTTCTGCCCGGACGCGAGGAGCCAGAAATTGAACGTCAATGTAGCCCAACTTTTCGAATAGGGTGGCTTCAAGTCCATGCATGGGATCCGAGTGACGGAAGTATTCCTGCAGTTCCTGGTAGGCATCTTTTGCGTAATCCATTTCCCAAACCCGCATATAGTCGCTCAGGAAAGGATATAACGGCGCGGCACGTTTGACGCGCGGCTCTAAGGCCGCGCATGCTATGGTTAGCGCACCTCCCTGGCTGCCGCCCGTCACACAAACCCGGTTCGCGTCCACATCGGGCATTTCCATAACGATGCGGGCGAGCTGGGCAGTATCAAGGAATATTTGTCGAAAGAGCATTCTTTCAGGGAAACCCCGCACCGCATCGTTCAATCCACGGATGATATGCCCATGAAGAGTATTACCGGTGACACTTCCACTATCTTCTGATAATCCCGCCTGACCACGGCAGTCCAGGGCCGCGACAGTAAGGCCTGCACTAACATAGCCAAGCTTATCGAACCAGTCACCAGAATCGCCTGTATAACCGTGAAATAGGAGCACAGCCGGATGGGGGGATGGTGCATTCGCAGGGCGCAACAATTTAGCATGTACGCGTGCATCTCCCACACCTGTAAAAAACAAATGAAAGCACTCAGCATTTGGTGCCTGAAATTCAGCCGCGATTAATTCGACCTGGGGATCGATCAATCGCATTTCAGCCAGGCCCTTGTCCCAAAACGAATCAAAATCGGACGGACGCGGATTCTTCCCTCGATATGTTCTTAGCTGTTCGATTGGCAGATCAAAGGTCAACGGCATTGTAAGCTCCTACGCGGTCATAAAATCCATGAGAGGTAACTACTGCAATTTGCAGATGACAATCTGGACACGATCCTTTGCACTTGGAGTGCCATGAATTTTGGCATGACCTTGATCGCTGTCTACGTATCGGGACTATTCTTCCCTCATTCTCCATGGCAATCCATTCACCGTCCCTGGTCTCCAGCAAGTATTTGGCAAACGCGTACAGAATACCATCAGCCAGAGTCACGGTCCAATCCGCTCCCGGCATTATCCTGCCTGCAACCGTTTCGTCATGAATGGTTCTACAAGTAACGGGAATCGCCTATAGTTTGCCAGATCCAGTTGTACCTATCGAAATGTAATCGCATTCGGCACATCGCTGCTTCGGACCCCACGGCTCATCCCTTGACCGCCCCCTGGAGCAGCGCCATTATGATCTGGCGCTGAAACAGCACGAAGACGATGAGGGTGGGTACCAGAATCAGGATCGTGCCGGCGCACAGCAGGGGGACATTGATCGCGTAGTGACCCTGGAACGCCCCCAGCGCACCGGCCATCGTTCGCTGGTTCGGGTCCTCGACGAGCACCAGCGCAAGGAGAAAGTGGTTCCACGTCCAGATGGACATGAGTATCCCAAGCGACGTGATCGGCGCCTGCGCGAGCGGGACGTGGATGCGCCAGAACAGGTCCCAGGTGGATGCGCCATCGACACGGGCTGCCTCCGAGATCTCGCCTGGCATGTTGACGAAGTGGGCGCGCATCCAAAAGACGGCAAAGGGCATGTACAAGGCGATCAGAGGCAGCGCAATCGCAAACTTAGTGTTGTAAATCCCCACCGCCCGCTCCAGGAAGTAGATCGGGATGACGAGCCCCGAGAACGGGATCGTCAGCCCGAATACGAACAGGAAGAGCAGCACGTTCGCGCCACGGATGCGCAGGAGGCCGATGGCGAACCCGGCCATCGTCGAAATGACAAGTGCCACCGGGACGACGGTGAGGACGATGCGAACGCTCGATATGACGAGCGTGGTCATATGCGCCTCTTTGAACGCATCCACGAAGTTGCCCCACTGCGGGTGCGCAGGCCAGTCGAGTCCGCCGGGCACGGTCCCCGACGGATGCAGGGCGGTCATGAAGATGCTGATGAAGGGCAGGATCGTGAACGCCATCAGAACCACGAGCAGCATCCGTCCCGCAAAGAGTTCGCCGCGTCCAATTTTCATTGCTTCGTCTCCTGGTTCAGGCGCTGGATCGGGAGGATGATCACGACGACCAGGATCATGAGCATGACGGCCAGAGCAGACGCCACGCCTATATTTCGTTGGGTGAATGCAAGGATATAGATCTGGAGTCCGGGGACCGACGTTGCATTGCCGGGCCCGCCGGCCGTCGAGACGTAAACGATGTCAAACGTGGCCAGCGCGAAAATCACCGTGACAGTCAGGCACACGCCGATCTCCTGCCTGAGAAGCGGGGTGGTGATCGCGACGAACTCCGTGAACCAGCTTGCGCCGTCGATCCTCGCCGACTCATAGAGAGCCGGGTCGACCTTCGATATGGCGGTCGACAGCAGGACGGTACAGAAGCCGATTAGTACCCAGATCCCGATGACCCCGACGGCCGGGAGCGCCCAGTTGAAGTCGCCCAACCAGGCACGGGTAATCGCCCCGAGCCCGACAGCCTCGAGGATCTGGTTGACCAGGCCCGAAAGAGAAAACAGCCAACCCCAAATGATGCCGGCAGCGACGAGCGCTATGACATAGGGTAGGAACAGAACAGTCCGGGCGATCTCCCCGAACCGCCCGGTCGCCACGCGGTTGATCACGCTCGCGGCGACAAGACCGAGGCCCACCGGAATGAAACTGAACCACACGATCAGCCAGAATGCGTTGAAGATCGACCCGATCAGGTTTGGAAATTGGAAGACAGTCACGTAGTTCTTCAACCCGACCCAGGTCATCGGACCGACACCGTTCCAGCGATTGAACGAGTACAGGATGGTCAACAGGAAAGGCACAAGCACGAAGACCGCGTACATGAACAAGGCGGGCAGAACGAAAAGCCAGCCGATAAGGGTCTCCCGGCGGGCCCGTTTGCTGAGGTAGGTCCGCCGGGAGACTGAGAGAGCCGCAGGAAGATTATCTGATGTCATCATCAATGTCATGCCGATCTGGCAGGCGCAGGAATCACTCTGCGGCCCTCACCACTACTATTGCGCGATTTCCCGCTCGTATTCTGCTTGAACGGCTTTGAGCAAACCGGCAGCGTCTTGCTGTCCGCCGACCATCTTCTGGAGTTCAGGCGTCCAGCCCTGGGCAAAGATGGAGCTCGTCGCGTTCGCGATGAAATCCATCGCGCCGCCGTCTGCACCCATCACCGGTCCTGCAGCGAGCGTCTCGTTTGTAACCGAGCCCGCGGTAACGGAAGGCATTGTGGCATCTGCCGGGCCACCCGGATTTGAGCCGCCAACAGCAACATCGATCTCGCGAGCTTTGGGGTTCGTGGCGACCCAGTTAAGGAAGAAGGCTGCACAGTCCGGGTGCTTTGCCTTAGCCGCTATGCCAAATGTCAACGGGGCGGACATAGCTGCATAGCCACCACCGGCCTCAGCAGGCGGCATCAGGAAGAACCCAACATTTCCGGGCTGATCCTTATCGTATCCAGCATTCTGCCAGTCACCGTTGAAAGTGAAGACGCCCTCGCCTTTGCCGAAGCGGGCGGCAGCATCTGTGTATTCAATGGCGTTGATGTCAGCCGGGAAGTAGCCGTTCTTGATCCACTGCTCCAGATGCTGGGCAGCGATGAGGTTCGACGGAGTGTCGATCGTGGCGCCTTTCTTCTGGAAGATCCAGTCATTGATGGGACCGACCGGGCCGTAAGCTGCCATGAGGTTTTGGAGCGGGAAGGCGAGTCCCATACCGCTCTTGGCACTGCCCCATTCCATGATTGGCTGAAGCCCTGCTGCTTTGGCTTTGGCGAGCAGGTCCTCGAACTCAGCAACAGTTTTGGGCGGCTCAGTCATGCCGATCTGCGCTGCCAGCTTTTTGTTATAAAAGACGCCGGTCAGACTGTAGTTCAGCCCCATGGCATAGAGCGTGCCAGAGCCGCGCACGCCATCCGCGTCAATGCGGTTCTGGTTAAGCTGCGGCACCGGCCAGTCGTTCCATCCGAAAGCAGTGGCGTAGGGGTCAAGGTTCAACAGCAACCCATCCTTGGCGAACGAGACCATAGTCGGCAGCCGAAGTAGGTCTGGGGCGTTATCGCTCGCAAGCACAAGCGGCGTCGAGGTGATCAGGTTTGCAAATTGATCCTGGCTGATGTCCCAGGTGACATTCGGGAACTGCTTGGTGAACTCTTCAGAAAGCTTGAAGGGCAGATCGAAGCCGGTCTCGAAGGTAGCCTTGAGTACAACAGGATCTGTTCCGCAGTTTGGGCCGGCGGCAGCCGCCGGCTCTGTTGGCGCTTCGGTGGCTGCGGTGGTTGCAGGGGCCTCAGTGGCAACCTGAGTGGCGGGTGCCTCTGTTGCAGCAGGAGCAGCAGTTGTTGCTGGTGCCCCACAAGCAGAAAGAAGCAGGGAGGTCAGAACCAGCAAGCTGGCCAAAGACCATAATAGAGATTTCTTATTCATTTCTCTTTCTCCTTTTAACAGCTTGAGTATGGATTCGATCTGATGACCAGGTGTTCGTTTTTTGGAATTGGATTACGTCAGACCTCCTGAAGTTTGAATATCGAAAGAAAACACAGGATTAGTGTTAGTGGTATCTTGAAAGCACTTTCATCACGAGTATACAATTTTCCAATAGGGGAGTCAATGTCCAGTTTTTATGCAGTTTGACGTTCTATTAATGTCAGGGAAAGCTTGACATGCCTCGGTGTTCTGGTAGGCGCCGCTATCTGGGCAAGCAATATTTCCACCGCCAACCTGCCCGACTCATCCAAGTGTTGGGAAATGGTTGTGAGGTCAGCATATTCAGCCATATCCAGGTCATCGAAACCGATGACAGCCAGTTGCTCTGGCACCTTGATATTCAATTGGCGTGCAGCCTTGAGCACGCCCAATGCCTGGAAATCTGTTGCCGCGAAAATGGCCGTCGGTGGATCAGGAAGATTCAACAACTCTTTGGCAACTTGACGTGTTTGTTCCTGCGAATAAGGGGCAAGACGCACGAACGTGTCAGGCAGCTTAATCCGAGCCTCCTTCAGCGCCCTCCTGAATCCACTTAAACGCAGACTTACGGGGTGAATGGAATACTCGGGCAAATCTGTATCGCCTAAAAAAGCGATTCTGCGATGGCCTTTCCCCAGCAAGTAGGTGGCTGCCATATATCCACCTTCCACATCGTCAATCTCAACACAATTCAATTTGGGATGGGGGTATTCAACGAGGACCGCAGGTAACCCGTGATCAATCAGGCGGCGTACCTGAGTATCATCGACTGGCAATGAAAGAATAATCAGCCCATCCAGGTTTCCGGTGAATGGCAGGCTGGATAGATACCCTTGTAAATGATCATTGGAATCAACGGTATAGATAACCAATTCGTAATTCTCAGAGGATAAAGTCTCAGCAATCCCTCGTAACCGCTGTATAAACGATGGCGCGGTAAAGAAAGGGCTAATCACGCCGATTCGTCCGGTGTGCTGCATGGCACGTGCCCGAGCTTCGGCCTTGGGGACAAAACCCAATTCATCGATCACAGCCAGTACTTTCTCTCGAGTTATGGAATTTACTTTGTCCGGAGCATTGAGCATGCGGGAGACAGTTGTAATGCTTACTCCGGCGTGTTTGGCAACATCATAGATAGTAGGCTTTTTAAGAGCAGGCATAGTGGGCCCTCGAGTGAAAGATGCAATGAAAGCACTTTCAGTTTAACATATCGAACGGAAGTGCGTCAATAGGGAGAGAAGATTGTCAGTGCAGCACTCCCCCATCCCAACATCCCCTTTATCAAATAGCGCTTTGCAAAACTCGGTTGAACTAACTGTAAGAATTGTTTTGCCCATTCAAGATCCCGCCAGACAGAGATCACGTTCTCCATCCCGAGAAAAGGTGATCGTTTTTATGTCCGTTTGTGAAACTGCGCACTCCAAATTTGGATTAGAATAGTCCAATATTTTCTTAGCGGTTTTGGCAGCACAATGGTTGGGACTGAAGAATTATGGACAAACTCCCTTCAGGTACCGTCACATTTCTTTTCACGGATATCGAAGACTCAACCCGCCTCTGGCAGGAACAACCGGAGGCAATGTCACATGCTCACGCGCTTCATGACAAGATCCTGCATGAAGCCATTGAAGCCAATCACGGCTATGTTTTTCAGATTGTTGGTGACTCTTTCGGCGTGGCATTTCGCAACGCCGTCGATGGCCTGAATGCCGCCCTGGCTGCGCAGCGCGGACTGGAAACCAGACAAGACTATTCATCTCTCAAGATCAATGCCCGAATGGGTTTGCACACAGGCGCCGCCGAAATCCAACCCGATGGCAAATACGGAGGATATGTCACCGTTGCTTCCTCTCAACGTGTGATGTCAGTTGCGCATGGCGGACAAGTCCTGCTTTCGCACACCACGGCTGATTTGCTCAACGACCTGCCAGAGGGAGTTTCTCTGCGAGATATGGGCGAGCACCAACTCAAGAGCCTGCGTTCTTCGCTTCGGCTTTACCAATTGATCGCGCCTGGCTTACCGCAAGAGTTTCCTCCCATCCAATCGCTCAATCAGTTTCCAAACAACCTGCCAACAGAACTTACATCCTTCATTGGGCGCGAAAAAGAAATCGCCGAGATAAAGTCCGCGCTTGAGTCCGCGCGCCTTGTTACCCTCACCGGCTCTGGCGGAACAGGCAAAACCAGACTCTCGCAGGAGGTTGGTGCACAGCTATTGACGAATTTCCAGCACGGCGTGTGGCTCGTAGAACTTGCGCCACTGAGCGATGAGTCGCAGATCATCCCTGCGCTGGCGCTGGCGTTTGGTTTGCAAGAGTTGCCATTCAATCCACTGAAAAATCTGGTCATGGATTATTTGCGCGATAAAAAGCTCTTGCTCATCCTCGATAACTGCGAACATCTCATCGCCGCCTGTGCAAAACTTGCCGACGAACTCCTTCATCAATGTGCGGGACTCAAGATCCTTGCCAGCAGTCGCGAAGCTTTAGGGATTGCAGGCGAAGTCGCGTACCGCACACCTTCGCTTGCGGATTCCGAGTCAACCCGCCTTTTCGTGGATCGCGCCCGCGCCGCCAACTCAAAATTTTCTCTTACCGATTCAAACGCTTCTTCCGTCGCCCAGATCTGCCACCGTCTCGACGGCATTCCCCTGGCGATAGAACTCGCCGCCGCGCGGACGAAGCTTCTCTCCGCCGAGCAAATCGCTTCACGGCTCGATGATATGTTCCGCCTGCTCGTCGGCGGGAGCCGCACCGCGTTGCCGCGCCAGCAGACTCTGCGCGCATTGATCGATTGGAGTTACGACCTACTCTCCGCCGAGGAGAAACGCCTGCTGCAATTCGCGTCGGTCTTCGTCGGCGGCTGGACGTTAGAGGCACTGGAATTCGTCGCGAATGAACCAAACACGCTAGAGTTATTGGAACAACTCATCAACAAGTCGTTAGTAGTGACGGAAGAGCGCGAAGGCGAGATGCGCTATTTCCTGTTGGAAACGATCCGCCAATATGCGAGAGAAAAACTCTTCGAAGCGAAGCAAGCCGCAGCGGCGCGTGATCGGCATTTCGTCTACTATAAAAATAGTTCGAGCGGCTTATGGAATGTCTCTCGCTTCACAAGCGAATCTGAAATGCAAAGATTGAAATCCATCCAAGTGGAAGTGGAAAACCTGCGGGCGGCATGTGAATGGGGTTTGCAGAACCATATTCAAGATGCATTGGAACTCGCCGCGAACATGGCCACGAGCATGAGCATAAGGGGAGGTCAGGTAGAAGAAATCACCATTCTCAAATCAGCAATGGAGAAGTTTCGCGCCCTGCCGCCTGTGGAAGGTGAAACAAACCGCCTTCGAAAGGAGATTTATGCCCATGCATGTTTTGGCTTGGGGACACTCCTTCAAGGCACCAATGAGATCATGTTTTCGCGCAGTATCCTGCAGGAAGCCATTGCAATTGCCCGCGAACTCGGTGATAAGCACATGTTAGGCCTGGGTCTGGAAATGTACGCGAATGCCTCCGCCATGATCAAAGCTGACGATACACTTGCCGCCGCGCAGGAAGGGCTTGAAATTTTTAGAGATCTCAATTACAGCGCCGGGATGGCAATGGCTTATGGTGTCTTGGGACGTTGGGAATCAATACACGGAAATTTTCAAGAGGCTGAAAAGTATATTGCGTTGTTTCTATCTATCATGAAAGAGGGAACCATATCAATTCAATCTGGTTTTCTCAATTTGGGGTTGGGGATAGGCGCACGATATCAGGGTCGCTTCGAGCGCGCCCAGCGGCACTTTGAGGAAGGCCTCAGGGTATTTAAGTACATTGGTCATAAAGGTATGACAACGGTAATAACTTCCGAATTTGCACACACGAAACGCGCCCAGGGCAATTACGCCGAAGCCAAACAAACCTATCGGGAGACCATCAAGGCTTTTCAAGAGTACGGCAATCGTCCAGCCGTGGCGCATCAATTGGAATGTTTTGCGATGATCGCAGTCGCGGAGGAAGAACCTCAGCGCGCCGCGAAATTATTCGCCGCGGCAGAGGCGATCCGTGAGTTAACGGGTCATAAACGAACGGACGAAGAAGAAGCGGAAGAAGCGCAATTCACGAGTCGACTCCGCGCCATGCTGCCCGAAGCAGAGTTCAACGCGCTCTGGGTGGAAGGCAAGTCCATGACGATGGAGCAGGCGGTCCGGTTGGCGCTGAGTTGATCAGCCAATGCCTTTTATTTAGAACAAGGAGACCAGCATGAAAGACAATTCACTGTACAGACTCGGCGGTATTGCTGCTATTCTGGTAGGAATTTCGTATTTGGTCATAAGCATCACAGGCATCCTCATTCCACCCAGCCTGGGCGGCATGCCAGATCTCCAATCGCCGTTCATGTATTGGGAAGCAAATAAGACACTCCTTTTGACTCAATGGTGGGCAATGCTCATTGGCGCAATCTTTGCTCTGGCGGCGATTCCTGCTATTTCAGCAACGGTTCAACATCTGAACGAGGGCTGGGTGCGTTGGACAACCACGCTTGCAATTCTTGCCTTTGTTGTGGTCATTTTGGATAATTACTGGGCTATCGTTTACACAGACGCCAGAGCGCAAGCGTACATCACTGGCGCCGAAGCTGTGCGCGCGACACTCACCGTTCCCGGCGCTCCGCAATGGATCGATGTTCAAGGCTGGCTTGCAAACGGTGCGGTCGGTCTATGGCTTCTGGTATGCAGTGTACTCGCCTTGCGATATCAGGTCTGGCACAAGGGACTCGCATACTTGTGGATCTTCGGCGCTTTTGCTTACTTCATAGGGCTTGCCTCCGCGATCATTCCAGATTTTTTGCTTTCAGGTGCGGGCGTTGTGATCTCAGGGTTAGGTGCCATTTTAGGTCCCATTGGCTATGGCTGGATGGGAATCCACTTGCGGCGTATTGGTGCATACTAGCAGAAATCACCTTCTAAGGATGTTACCCCCTGTTTTATTCTCCTACTTCAATCCTGCTTCTCTGGCTCGGACGATCGCCTGGGCACGGTCTGCCACCTGCAGTTTGCTGAAAATATTCGTGATGTGATTACGAACCGTTTTCGGGCTCAGGACAAGTTTCTGCGTGATCTCCTGATTGTTCAGCCCCTGGGAAATCAGACGGAGAATTTCCAATTCCCGCTCGGTCAGTTCGGGAAACGGCATCGATGTTTGTATGGTTGTTAGCCTGCTTCCCAGTTCTTTGAAGTAGCTCAGAACCCGCCCGGCAATGGCTGGCCCGAATAATGCCTGTCCATCCGCCACTGCCCGAATTACACTTAATACTTCATTGGGATCCGCACCTTTTAGTAAATATCCCCGCGCCCCTGCCCGCATGGCATTGAAGACTGACGCATCATCCTCAAGCATGGTGAGCATAATAATGCCAGTTTGCGGTTGTTCCTCGAGAATCTGCTTCGTGGCCTGAATACCGTTCAGACCCGGCATGTTGATATCCATCAAAATAATGTCAGGTTGCAGTTCCCTACATTTTTTCAGTGTGGTATCACCATCTCCCGCTTCCGCAATGATTTCGATTTCTTCTGTCACCGCCAGCAGGGCTTTTAAACCCTCCCTAAATAACTTGTGGTCATCTGCAATCATCAGTTTGATAGGAGACATTTTTCCTGCTTTTTAGATGGATAACGGTAGATGAGCGACAATGCAGGTTCCATGCGGGACAACCCTTTCAAAAGTAAGCCACCCGCCAAGCTCCTCAGCACGCGAGCGCATCGAACGCAAGCCAACACCGGCGTGGCGCTCTGCCGGCAACCCCACTCCATCGTCCCGGATCTGGAGTGCAAGCACATTTCGCTCAATCGCAAACGCCACGAAGCAATGACTAGCATGGGCGTGCCTGTTCACATTATTCAAGGCCTCCAGAACGATACGATATGCATTTACTTCCACTGCCGGGGCCAGTTGAGGCAACCCTTCGGCTGGTGCTGTAATATCATACGCCATTTTGTGACCCTGATGTCGGGTTAGATCTCGCACGGCTTCCACCAATCCAAGCTGGTCAAGAACAGGCGGACGCAGGCCATGCACCAGCCGGCGAATTTCTGAGACGGTTTGCTGACTCTGCTGAATGATGTCATCTACCAGTTCCTCTGCTTTTTCCGGCTGAGGATGGATGAGATGCCGGGCCGCGGCCAGCTTGAAGACCTGGCTGGCAAGCATAGGTCCGAGCTCATCGTGCAGGTCACGACGAACGCGCAATCGCTCTTCTTCCCGCTCGTTGACGATCTGAGCGCGTGAATGGATCAGCTCGGTATTGAGGCGGACGGTCTGGGCGGCAGCCCCGGCCTGGCGGGCAATGTTCTCGATCAGGCGCAGGTCCGCAGTAGAGAATTGCTCCCCAGGAGCGCGGCGGGCAAGCTGCAGCCTGCCAATGACTTCTCCCTGATAAATGAGTGGAAAGGAGTGAAGATCCTCTGTCTGCGCGCCGAAGGAGGCGGTCAATTTCTCATCACCGTTTTGATCGAGCAGGATGGCCGCATAGGGGATTTTAAGTGCCTGGCTGATGGTTCTTGCGATCGTTGGCAAAATTTCATTTGTGCTCGGAATATTTTCCAGCGTGCCTGCTAACCGCGCCAGGACCGAATACGGGTCATCCCTTTCCCCATACATCCAGCGGTTGACAAGGCGCTGCAAGCGGAGCCGTAGCGGTTCAAATAAAATTGCCACACCCCCCGTGGCAAAAAAGGATATGACAGGATTGGATAAGCCGGTGAATAGAGCCTGTAACACAAAGACCGTACCCAGATATCCCAGCATTGTCAACAAGGTCAGTGAGCCATAGACCAGCAGACGGTTCACTACGATCTCAATATTCCACAGTCGATAACGCAGGATCGCAAATGCAATGGACAAGGGCAAACAAGCTTTTAATACCTGTCCCACAGGGTAGAGCACAAAATCATAGAATACGCGCGTAGAAGTATTCATGCCAAAAGCCTGGGGAAAAATTTGCAGCATTAAACCCACGACACTCACAGCCGCTCCCCACACGATCCAGCGGATCTGCTGACGCTCGAAAAGGTCAGAGGACCGATAGCGGTAGATCAGCGCAGTCACTCCAGTAAGCACCCATCCGGCAACCACCAGTGCATAGGTCATCCGCGGCAGATTCCAAGGCAGTAAAGAGTGGTTGGCTAGCCCCAAGGCCAGCCAAATCCAGAGCGCAACAGCCAGGAGGAGCGTCAGGCGCGAGGCGAAACGTCCACTTGGGAAAAGGTAGAAGAACAGGATCAACAGCCCAAAGGTGAGCACATACCAGGCATCCATCCCAGAACGAGCCTGCGGATTTTGCAAGCTACTTCCGAGTGATAGGACAGGCAGAGAAAGCCCAACCAAGATCATCGCAATCATGAGTGCAGAGAACAACGCCATCCAATCATCGGAGCGATACCAGAAGATGATGATGGCAATGCCAATACACAATAGTGTGAAGAGGATTTCGCTAGCCAGCACAAACGCGAGCGCGAACTGGCTTGTCAACCCATATTTCAGCAGAAGGCTGCCCGCATCGCTCGCGCGCATGACAGTGAGCTGGCGGGGTGGAAAATCTCCAGTCCGCACACGAACGGTGACCGGCGTCCCGATCGAACCGGTCAGCAGAGTTTTCCCCTGCTCCAATGTGGTGACCGGGACTTCATCCACGGATAACAAAACATCCTCCTCAAGCACACCGGCGCGTGCAGCCGCAGATCCCGACCAGGGATATAGAACAATCTCGCCATTTTGGTTTTGTGCCAGGTTGGACTGGATGTTCCCCTGGTACAAACTATCGATCTGCTCGGCGCGCTGGGGCAGACCAGCAATGAACAATCCCAGGGTAATCAGTGATCCAACCAGCCAGAGCAGGCGGGCTGGAAGCAGCCAGGGTTTTTGAAGGTGCGTGCTGGCAATCGTTTGAGCAGGCGCTTTTTCCATAATTACTCTTGCGAGAGGGAGGAAAGTATTGAATTCGATTACTTTGTACAGGCAGGCTGGGATTGAAGCCAATCCATGGCGGTTGTAATCACAGCGTCCTGCTGAGTACCGAATTCCGACCAATTCGTTGACACAGGTACATCGGGCACGATGGAACTACTGTAAATCCTACCATTCCGATCGTATGAATTTGCACCGCTTACGAACAGGGTCGTGTCGTCACTTAGAGCCGTATTCGTGACTAGGGTTGGCAAACCGCGTGTTGATTCTCCAAAGGAGCGGACATCTACATGACCCTGAAACGCAACCAATAATAGTTCGGCAGCCGCCTGCGTGCCAGGACTGACGAGAAGCGCTACGGATGTGACTCGCTTTGGCTTGTAGACCGAACCATCGATATTGCTTTCGTCACGGCGAAGATTGTTCCAAAAAACCTGCCCATCCCGATAGGACCAGGGCTCTCGTCTGCCATCGAGGTATTCAAATCCACCGAGATCCCCTTCGCCCAGGAGAGGGCCAACAGCCGCCATATAGGACCAGATATCGCCGCCTGGATTGCGCCGCAGATCGATCATCCAGCCACAGACCGCTGATTTATCCTCATTTTTCATGAGCATTTGAACATCCTCTACATATTGAAGATGGCTGCCGGATTCCAAAGTTAATTCAATATAACCAATACCGCTTGAACCGGAACCCAGGCGTCCTCCACGGGGAGCCTGGTACGGATCCCAGCCGGCAGTTAATTCTGTTTTCTCGACATTGATCTCTATGGATTGCCCACTACGGTTGACGATAAGTTGTTCCTGCGTGCTGGTATCAATCGCTTTTTCGTTGCAGGGTGGATACGCATCCATTTCATCGTAGGGGATCGGGAGATGTCCATTCACCTGCTCGATTTCATCCCCAACCTGCAGTCCCGCTTTTTCAGCCGGGCTGTCCGGGTCAATCCTGATGATCACCTTATTTTCGGGATACAACGTATAGTAACCCGTATAAAAATTGGGGGTTTCCAGCCCGGGCACCAACACCCAGGCGTTACCATCTTTTAACCGACGCATGGCAAGGCAGATGGCGGGCAGGGTATCTGCCGTGGTCCTGGCGTTGGCAATGATCTGTGCCGTATCGTTACGCAGGGCGGTCCAATCCACATTGTCCTTCATCATCGCATGAGTTTCCATCCACTGGAAAGCACTCTCCGCATATTGAGGCGGCGGCAAAGGTACCGTCGTTGGAGTGGGCGCTGGAGCGATCGTGCCACAGGCATTTACCAGGAGAGCAAGAAGCATCAACCATGAATTGCGCGTCTTCATTTTTCTCTCCTCTCCATCATGGCACGTCAGGCATTGGCGCTGGAACAGCCTGAGGAAGAGGGGCAGGCATCGTAGAAGTGACAGGTGTCGTTGTCATTTGAACCTGTTCTTGAGGGGCCAATGGCGCAGGGATTGCGACAGGCATATTGCTGTCTACCGTGTAAACTCTTTGCCCGGGTAAGGAAGGACTAGATTGGTGAAGCTCGCTATGCCGGCCCACATTCAGGATTAGCATCGAAACCGTGAAAACCGCCATCGCGACCAGCATATAGGAGAACACTTGTGACTTCTTTTCGACTTGCTGAAAATGGATGTTCATCTTTACCTCCAAAACTCTGTTTGTGTTTTACATCCATACTATAGCAAGCCGGTTGTCCTGTTGTCATGGGAGCAGGGTCCCAATTCAGTCCTATTCCTATAAAACACCTTTTTTGGAACCCACTGCGATACGCTTCGCTTGGAAGAGTGTTTCCCATGGTTACGCAATCTGCTATAGCCCAAGCCTTCACGAATATTGCTTTCACAAGTAGTCGCGAGGTACACTCAATTGAATTAACGGCAAGGCTGGTTTTAGCGGCGAATTTATCATTAGCAGATCGCTTTTTCACCCAACCTGACCATCTTTATGAAAAGTAATCCTATAACAAAGCTGTTTTTGTTACACAAAGAGTCCAAAGTGAAATCAGAAGATCCCATCGCCACGGTCATTGAATCAATGGTCGATACTGGCGCTCTCGCAGGCGCGGCCACCCTCATATGGCGCGACAGTAAGGTAGTCCAGATTGCCACTGTTGGCTGGCGGGATGTAGAAGCCAGGCTGCCAATCGAGCGCGATACCCTGTTCCGTATTGCCTCCATGACGAAACCAATCACCTCTACCGCAGCATTGATGCTGTTCGAGGAGGGCCGATTCGCGCTGGATGATCCGATCACGCGCTGGGCGCCGGAGTTTTCAAAGATGCGCGTTCTGAGCTCTCCCAACGGTCCCCTCGACCAAACTTACCCGGCAGAGCGACCGATCACTTTTAGAGATCTGCTGACCCACAGGTCGGGCTTGACCTACGGTGCATTTGACACGGGTCCCATCTCAAATGCTTATGCCGAGGCGTTAGGAGACGAGATGGACAGCCATGTAGCGCCCGATGATTGGATCGCCGGGCTGGCCGCCTTACCCTTGATCGACCAACCGGGCGCCGGTTTTCACTATGGCCACTCGACCGATCTCCTCGGTCTGCTTATGGCGCGCATCGAAGATGCCCCACTGGGCGATGTCCTCAGACGGAGGATCTTCGATCCGCTCGAGATGAAAGACACGGGCTTCATCGTTCCCCGGGAAAAGAGAGACCGGCGAGCGAGGATGTACGGTTTTGACGAGGCGGGACGGTTGATCAAGCGGCTCACCGCCACGGGCCGTTCGCCTCTCCCGGAGCGACCCGAGGAGATGAAATATGAATCTGGCGGTGGCGGGCTCTGGTCCACCCTGGACGACTACCTTGCCTTTGCCCGGATATTTGTTGGCGCAGGTGCAGTGGATGGTGTGCGGCTGTTGCGGCCGGAAACTGTCACATTGATGACCTCAAATCAGTTGACTGAGAGTCAGCGTGGCAGAACAGGGATGCTGAGTTCAGGCCACGGATTCGGACTGGGGGTTGCTGTTGTGCTCGACCCTGAGAAGGCGGATCCAGTTTTGTGCGGCGGCGGCGTCGGTTCGGTCGGTTGGCCGGGCGCATGGGGTGGTTGGTGGCAGGCCGATCCCGGTGACAACTCCGTGTTCATCTTCCTGGCACACAACATGGTCGAGCTCAACCAGTTTGCTCAAGGTGTAGGCTTTGGAGTCTTCGATGCCATCCTGCGATTTCAGTCTCTGGCGTCCAGCCTCCCGCGATAGAGACGCAAGACAGAGCGACAAGCCCATATATTAAATCAACTGGCTTAATCACATATGTTTTAGATTGATAGTGATATCATCACTCTATGACTACAAGCCACTGCCTAAGCCTCATCCAACAGCGCCTTCACTAAGTGGTCAGGAGGTGAATTCGATTGAACTAACCTCAAGACTTAGTCTGATGGCAAAACATATTTGGGCAGTCAGGCTGAAACATTACTCAAGCTTGGTTTTTGTAGCTAACTCAATTGCCTGTTCCATTGTCAGCCTGCGACCTTCGTTAGATAATAATTCAAAGGTCTCATTACCCAACTCTCCACGCGCAATTTGAATATGTCTATCAAACTCGGCGCGATGAAAGGGATCCACTCGAAAATCAGAAGTGTTTTCCAGCACCATCTCCGCTGCCCCGAATAGTCTTGCGCAGCGTTCAGGTTGATGTGTCCCACCAGCTATAGCAGAGATACCAATTAGAAATCTACAAAGACCTACTTTTTCTTCGAGCGCTCGATGAAACTCGAAATATTCCCTAAAATATTTTATAGCGGTTACATAATCGTTCCGATGAAGGGCAAGCAAACCATATAAATATAAATTGAAGGCTATTTGCTCTTTCAAACCCAAATCACGAGATACACCCATACTTTTATCGAGCCACTGTTCTGCCTGGGTAAAGTCCCCTTCCCGGCGACATAACTCACACATGCTGACCCATGCAGGTGCCAGGCCAAACCGGAATTGAAGTTTCCCGCTGATCTCCAGCTCACGTTCCAACAACGGACGTGCTTTTTCAAGGCTTCCCTGCTGAAGATACAAATCAGCCAGATTTCCACAGGCCAGAGAGATAAAAAGTAAATCGCCCGCATTTTGGGCTAATTCCAGGCCCTGTTTGTATAAATCTATGGACTGGGCGATTTTTCCACGTTCTTGCTCGATAATGCCCAAGAAAACCGTACTGGCAGCCATTGCACGTTGATTATTGCACTTTTGAGCTAAAGCAATGCTTTCTTTATAGAGGGACTCTGCCCGTTCAACATTTCCTTTGTGATGCGCATTCATTCCAAGGACACAGATAACATCCGCAAGGCCCTGTTCCCCTCGCTTTCCTACCTGGCACCAGATTGCCCTGCATTCCTCCAGAATCGATTCGGCATCCTGATGATGATCGAAATTAGTTGCGAAACGCCCAAGGTGATTGAGCAGTCTGGCATATGGCTCCGGATACTTGGCGCAGTCGCCCAGAACACGGATTCTCTCGTACCAGCTGCGAAATTCGTTATAGTACCCGCGCATATCCCAGGCCCAGCCAAGCGCGCCCAGCAACTGCAAAGCATGCTCAAGATCCTGATTTGATATGCACCAATCCAGCGCGGTGCGGAAGTTATCGCGTTCCACATCCATGAGATCGATCACTTCTGCCTGTTGCAGACCTGTAGCTTCACTGTTCCCTTTTTCAGCTAACTCGAGGAAATATATCAGGTGCTGATGATGGAATCTCTCAATTTCTTCTGACTCAAGCAGCTTCTCGCGACCATACTGGCGTGTTGTTTCGAGCAGATGATAGCGTGCTTCACCTGTGGATCCATCCATAATCACCAGTGACTTATCGATCAGATCGGACAGAACGTCCAGCACCTCGAACTCACCCGCCTGCTTAACACAGATCTGCTCTGTCGCTTCGAGCGTCCAGCCGCCGCTGAAAACAGAGAGCCGCACAAGCAGCTTTTTTTCATCCGCCTCCAGCAGGTTGTAACTCCAGTCGATAGCCGCCCGCAAAGTCTGATGGCGCTCGAGTACGATGCGGCTGCCTTTCGTCAATAAGCGGAAACGATCGTCTAGGCGTTTGGCAATTTGCTTTACGCCCAGGGCATTCACGCGGGCTGCAGCTAACTCGATGGCAAGCGGAATACCATCCAGACAGGAGCAGATCTCGGCAATTGCGAGCATGCTGGTTTCATCCAGGTTAAGATGTGGCTGAACGGATAGAGCACGTTCCACGAATAAACTGACGGATTCATATTTTGACAATTGATCGGGAGTGGACCGTGGACCTGGAAGCTCCAAAGAAGGTACGCGCCAGACAATTTCTCCGCCAATACTCATTAGCTCGCGACTTGTGGTCAGGATTTTTACATCTGAGGTAGACTTCATCAAAGCATGCGCGACTCTCGCACTGCCTGCAATCAAATGCTCACAGTTATCCAGGATCAGAAGTAACTTTTTGTGAATCAAATATTCTTCTAGAACCATAAGCGGCGATTTGCCTGCTTGTTCACTCAGGTGCAGGGTAGATAGTATCGTTTGGGCAATTAGATCCGGATTGGTCAATGGCGCCAGCTCAATGAACCACACACCATCCGGAAATTGATGAAGCACTTTCATGGCGACCTGCAATGACAGCCGCGTCTTGCCAATCCCTCCTGGGCCCGCGAGCGTAATCAAACGGTTCCTGGCAAGAAGGCCCACAATCTCCACTTGTTGTGTTGCCCGGCCGATAAAAGAGGTAAGCTGTTGCGGTAGGTTAGTTTGTGGTGTGATCGTTACTTTTTGAATGCCTACCGGAACGCGCTTGAGTTCACCTTTGCGAATTTGCCTATACAGAGCCCGTGTTTCGGGTTGTGGATCGAGTCCCAATTCCTTGCGAAGAATTTGCTCAAAGTCCTGATATTGCTTCAGTGCTGTATTGTGTTGCCCTGCCAGGCTGTAAACCTGCATTAGCTGGCGGTGCGCAGATTCGTTCAGTGGGTCGAGTGTCACTAAACGTTGTGCATACTGCAGAGCGGACTCTGCATCTCCCAGTAGGCAGTAATCTTCGGTGAGCCTAGTTAATGCTTCGATAAGTTTATGGCGCAGCTCATCAGCTTTGGTTAGCGCCCATTCATCAAATGTGGGTGCGCTTTTCAGGGTGAAACCAGTTAGAAAATGGTGACGATACAGTTTGACAGACTCAGTTAAAAAGGGGATGCGAAGGGAGACATTCTCCTGTGCCTGGCTTTCCAGCAACAAAGCCTCAAACTTATGAACATCCACCCAAACATTTGCATCTGGATGTAAGCCGATCGTCTCGCGGTCGGCAGCCAGCCAGCCTGGGCCAAAGATCTTCTGGATTTCCCACAGCGTATGGCGCAGGTTTGTAAACGCTTTGACCTGGTCGTGGTCGGGCCAGAGCAATGCACTGAGGAACTCGCGAGTGTGCTTTTGCCTCCCCTGGCCGTGGTTGTTAACTGTTAGGTAAGCCAGTAGCGCCATTACGGCGCGGCGAGTTATAGCCACAGGCAGACTTTCCAAAATTAATTGAGGATGACCGAGGAAGTGAAAGAAAAGACCCGCTGACATGTCTCTCCTTTTGAATCAGCCTACAAAATATTATACACATTAAATCATGATAAACAACATCAAATTTAGCTGTTTTGACACGATCTACGACACGCTGGCGACACGCAGCATAAATATACTGAGCACTAAATGATTCCAACCATCTTAACCAAGGAGAAAAAAATGATCCGCGTAACCGTTTTGTTCCCCAAGACCAGTGATAGTCATTTTGACATGGACTACTACCTGTCCAAACACGTCCCAATGACCAAGTCCAAGCTTCAAGGTTCGGGTATCCCTGTAGAAGCAGAAGTGGATGAGGGCTTGGGCACGGTCACCCCTGGTGAGCCCGCTCCTTATGCAGCCATCGGATATTTGCTCTTTGAAAAAATGGAGGATCTCCAAAACGGACTCACGACCCATGGTGCCGAGATCATGGCTGATATCCCCAATTTCACCAACGTCCAGCCGCAGATTCAGATTGGGAATATTGTTTTTGGTGCATAGCAGCAAACTCGCATACAGAGTCGATTCATGAGCAACCAACTTTTATTCATAAGACTGCTTATTAATAGATAAGGAGGATAAAATGCCTACCAGTCCGTCAGGACCTATGCCTGTACAACCTCAACCAGGGCCTCCCGTAACGCCATCAATTCCCTTGCTATCAGAAAAAGTGGATGGGATT
Source organism: Chloroflexota bacterium (assembly GCA_029782225.1). Lineage (GTDB taxonomy): Bacteria > Chloroflexota > Anaerolineae > Anaerolineales > Villigracilaceae > JAKOVF01. Next base: position 24,184 of record JAKOVF010000006.1, read on the forward strand.
TTTGAAGGTGGTGGAGCACTTGGCGCGGCCTATATTGGCGCGTTGAAGCTCTTAGAAAGTCATCAGATATGGTTTTCCCGTGTGAGCGGGACATCCGCAGGAGCGATTACAGCTGCGATGATCGCTCTTGGCTTCTCAGCTTCTGAAATGGAATGGCTTTGCTCATCGTATCCTAACCATGCCCCGGCTCCTTCCAGCCTTACAGCACGCGGAATTCAACAACCCCTAGTCTTTAGCAAGTTTATGGATTTTCCTCCCGTGAGTGACTTTGATCGGCAATTGCGTCGCAAAACAATGTTATGGAATCTGTTTAAGGGTGCGTTCATTGACCAGGTCGGAGAATGGGATCTACCTGTCCCCACAAGAAAAGATATGGTAGATGCATGTTTTGACAGTTTAATACATTTACCACTGGTCGGCGGGGCAATCCAGGCTGCTAAAGACGCAGTCCGAGACGCATTATCAATCGCTCTGATCGGGCTTCCAAACAAACACTTAAAGGTGAAGGATCTAGCATTGATCGACACTGTGACCTTACGCGAGAACCTGGCAGATCAAATGTGGGATGTTGTAATGAGAACGGATCCTCTGATCTACCTGATGACCACTATCCTCCATAAAGGAGCGCTTTTCGCCGGTGATCGGTTTTATCAGGAGCTTTCGGCCCTCTTTGGGAAGAAGAAACATAACAATCCTAGGGCTACCGTTCTATTCAGAGATCTCCAAATTCCATTGGCCATAATGGCAGCAGATATCGACCGAGGCCAAGTTAAGGTTTACAGTTCACACACGCATCCCGATATGGTGGTAATGGATGCCGTCCGGCAATCAATGAGCATACCTTTCGTTTTTGAGCCACAGGGACCCCAGCGGAATTTGGTGGATGGCGGCTTATTCTCCAATTTTCCGGCATGGCTCTACACCCGGGCTGGAGATCCTTACTGGGACCCAGCTTGTATTGATGATCAACGCGTCAAGATCGGATTCTCACTGAATGAACATAAAGGTACACCACCCACTTGGAACGTCGCCCCAGGTCGACATCCAATCGTCGGAAATCCGAAACGGGTCAGCACATTCAGGGTACTCAAACCTTTGCTGATCGACAAACTCGTGGAAGCAGGTTATCCACGTGCGTTGACAGAAAGCAAGTTAGCCAATGTGCTCTACGATGATATCGTCCCCCATCCTGGGAACGAACCCGGCTTCGAAATTCTACAAGAGGCCGTCGGTGTCATCAATGGTCTTAAGAATACTGAAGATGCTATGCGGAAAAAGACGACCACTGCCATAATGGCTGGCATGCCGTATATCGACATTAGCATTCCGCTGTTAGGTTTTGCAGCTTTGGATTTCCACGTAAATGGCAGTGAGCAGGATCTTAAGAATATGTTCCAGCGCGGTTGGTTTGCCACTGCTGACGCCTTTGCAGCGGCGATCACTGTAACAAATCTGCCTAGCCATTATCAAGTTTCGCAAAACGAAAAGACCCACGCTCCCTTTGCTTAAAAAATATCTTTCCATTACCAACGGACCATATGCAAAATGTCTTCTCCAATGGGTAGACATTTTGTTTTGCGTAATCACATGGATTTTAGTTTAACCGATCAGCCTTTTGCGTATTCAAATTGCATGATTGCATAAAGTATTCGATCTGATATCCACAACTCGTTCATGTATAAGTGGTATCATCCCCGCATGACCACAGCCACCGCCCAAGCTGCGCCCAATATCGCCTTCGCTATGTTGTCATAATGGAACACCGTATATGGTGACCGCAAGGTTGGTTTTGCCTAAATCAGGCAGTCGAAAAGCCTCAACAAGTGAGAAAGAAGACGCCTCTGTGAATACAGAGGCGTCTTCTTTGTTCTATTAGATGCATTTTGGAATTACTACAGATATAGTTGCTGTGTTATGATTTTTAATCTTCCATCGCTAAAATACAAAGTTGATCTTCAACTAATTGGTGTCCAAGATGCATTGGGTATGGAAGAACAATATTGCCTTGAGGCCACGCTGGTGAAATTCGCAAGTAGTGAGGTATTCTGCAAATTTTCTTTAGCCCCTCAGGATTTGCGTAATCCTCTCGTACAAAAAATGGAACAAACTCCACGACTTGTGGATATTTGTAGGCTACACCTGCGCCAATACCGTCAACCATAGTAGCGTGCCGGGTAGAGGGATGCCTTTGTCCCCTGCCAGTAACCAATTCGCGTCCTATCGAGAAATAGTGCATCATCTCACCGGTATAATCGTCCACAAAACCAGTTAATTGGGAAAATTCCCGATGTGTATTCGTAAGATATTGTGGAGTTTCAACTCCTGATCTTATTCTTACCATTGCCAATAAATTCCTAAAAATAGGATCTGTCCTCTGGTACACCCGGTCGTGTGGAGAAAAGTCAAGTACATTTGAACTTTTTACTAGATTGGCATTGTTAATTTGCGGCCAAATATCATAGTTGCGCCAATTTTCCGCCTCTATCACGGCAATGGTCGGATTTTTTATCCCTTTTAGAACATCCAAAATAAAATTATTTAAATGTATCTTATCAAGATATAGTCGACTTTCATTTTTTTTATTGTCCCTGATTTTGCGTTTATTTTGACCTCCGTAAACTGTGTTATGCCATTCGCTGGCAAAAACCTTGCCTAACGCTGGAGCAGCCTCCCTATAGAGTAACCAACCATCAGATTGCGGTAGGCAAACTTCAACAGCTCCATCATAAACAATTTTCACAGCAACGGGGTATCTAATGTTGGTCTTGGTTTGCATGAGAAAAAATGTTAGTAATTCTAAATTTTCTTGATCCACACCGGCAGCAACATATATTTCCTTTGGATCACCAAACAACACACCGATATGACGAAGGACAGCTTCGTAAGCCACGCTGTTTGCACGGTGTTCGTGATTTCTTGGTCCGCCAAGATATACTCTTGAGCCAGATTCATCATCTTTCATTCGGATTGATTCAACCATTTGAGAAGTAATCCCCTCGCGAACACATGCTTCACGTACTGCACCTTTTACTCCCCAACTCTTTCCCTTCCCAAAGGTCTCGATAATAGCCACACGATTATTATGGAAAGTCACCTTCTCTTTTAAGAATTCGCGCCACTTAGCCATTAGAGCATGGTGTGCTTTTTCGTAAGGCGTTTCTTTAGAGGTTTCCAATTTTTCAAGCAATAAAGAGCTGACATAATGATCTTCAACCTTTACATTGGATGGATAATCGTCACTTGGATTCAGCAAAAAAGCCTCTCTAAGCGCCTTAAGAATTCCGTCACGAGTGTCCTCTGTATTCCAAAGGATCACGATGAGCAGTTCACTACCCCGTAATGCTTTGGATATTGCCTCGGTCATTATTAGCTGGAATTTAGATCGTTGCTGAACATATCGTTGGGCACGTTCTTCCTCCCGCTCTTCCTTAGCTCCCCAACCAACGGGCTTCATTGGAGGTTTCGTAGACCATGAGGTGTAATCATTTAGGGCAAGCGGTTTCTTTTTCCCTGAAGGTGCTGGAAAATCATCCAGAACAAGCGAATCATCCTGATAAAGTATTGGAAGATGTTCAGAAACGACTTTTTCCAATACTTCAGCACTATCTGTCATTGAAAAACCAGCCTCAAGCTGATGTCCATCCTCATTTTCTCCGTAACCATATCCTGTTGCATGGACAATGTAGTACTCATCATTACGAAAATCCGACTCAAGCCCCAACGGTTGCCAATGGTTCTGAGGTGCAGCAAATATGTCATCGGGTGATCTCAACGGAATTGCGTTAATACGTACCAGAAGTTCTGAAATGTTGTCATTCCAATCAAACCTTTTTTCAACTTCACTTGCGCGAAGATTAATCAAGGCGGTGTCTTTATGAAAATCGTCCAACCTTTGACGATTTGCGGCAGTCAAGATTGATACACGTCGGCGGTCGTTAGGATGCGTTAAAGACTCATGGGCATATCGTTGGGCATGGAGAGATACAAACATCCAAGGTCGGCTCCGACCTGCCTGGGTCTGTAGACTAAATTCAAACTTGTAGGCAAAATACCCATCTCCAGTTTTATTCATTTGATATTCATTGATGGAATATTGTGCAGAAATCGGACGTCTATTAATGAAACCAACGACGGATAATTTTTGACTGGTACCATCCTGGACTTTTCTCCATTGGATTTGTTTTCCATGTATATTCGATGTTTTCCCATGCAGCAAAGCAGCCAAAAAACTTGGTAGAGCTTTGTAATTAATGGCTTCATTGGGATTGAACATATCAAGTAATTTCTTAACGGCAATACGCTTCCAGTTCCAATCAGTAAGCGGCGAATTTATTGCTGTCATTAGTTTGGACTTCATTGTTTTTATTTCATCTGCTGGTATGTTTTCAACAATGTATTTACTTTCAACCCACAGTTGAGCCCATTCCCTAATCACATGCCTAACATCTTCCAGATCGGGCAATTCCGCAGGTGAGGATGTGTTTCCAATTGCGAGACAGGTATAAATTGGTTTTCTGTTCCCATCCATTTTCTGGAATTCAAAGCCATAGACGATTGCAGGGAATATGGCTATCAGAGCATTGTTTAGTTGGCGAAATGGAATGCCAATATATTCGCCTACCTTGTTTTTTAATTTTCCCTCCAATTCAGATTTGAACTGGGAGAATACATCTCGAAATATCTCCGGCAGATCGAGTGTCCAAACTTCGTAGCCATTAATAAAATTGTCTGGATTGATGTCGAATCTCATTAGCCTAGCTACTGTGGGGGAGTCAGTTGTTTTAGCCATATTTTTCCTCACTCTTTAATGGGTTGCCAATCGAAATTTTCAATCCGATCCAGTTTGTTGAACAGCGGCTCATACAAGGCATTTCCAACTGGCTCGGAAACATAATCTGCCATAACATCTATAATCGCAGCCAATAAACTTGTTTTTGGAGTATCAAGCTCAACATCATCGCCTCTTAAGCGCTTTGCCTGTTGAGGTCCCCAGGCAGAATCAACAAAATATGCATGAAATGGAACATCGCCGCGAAGCAATCGTCCTACAGCCTGAATTATCTTGCCAGCAGTGGTTGCAGCCAGGTCACGACGAGGATTTGCATGAAGTTTTTTGGAGGAAATGTCGTACTTCGAATAATCCTTTTCATCCTGAAGTTGCCGGTAGAATGAGCGAAGTTCCACTTTTCGCCAATAGTCTTCAGCGCTACGGCGCAATTCTACACCGCGCGCATAGACCCCATCCCCCTCTTTCCATGCTATAAAATCTATGTCGCTAAACCAGTCATATGTTCGGCGGTTTATTTCCTGGGCAATCGCCGGAACGTCATGCGGGTGTGGCATTGGCCGGGTAAGAAAATATACTGTTCCAAAAGCCGCTTTGCGGGCTTTGTTAAGTATGTTGAATCTTCGCCCGATTGCCTGCAGGGGAGCAACAAGGATCTTTCCCTGTTTTTGAGCGAACATTTCGATGTCAACCCGACCCAAACTGGTGTCGGCCTTCATATCATCATCGTCTACTTCCTGATCCTGTTGGGATGCCTCAAGATGATATATTCTATCTGCCATGTCAGGCCAGCGGGAACGAATCTCCTCAGCTGCCCATCTACATTGCTCATATGAATTGACAAGTAACAAAAGCCGCCCACGATCCGCCCAGTTGTCGGGGTCTTCCCGTGCAAGATTCTCCAGGCTACGTAGCTCATCTCCGAGTCTGCCACCTCCTTCCCCTATTTTGCCAACTAATGTCGCTGCCATTTTGCTGATGGCATCTCGCTTGTCATAGTTACCCGAAACTCGTATAGGAGCCCCATTCTTATCAAAAAGAGGCATATACCTAAACCATGTATTTTTGTCATTTAAAGCTTGAATACATTTCTCCGCCGGCTTAAGAATCCCTTTGGGAAAATGCTCGAGATGCCAGCTTGTTGAATCAGGCAAATAGGAAGTCCCTGACATTGCAAGAACATTCGGACCTGACCGCCCTTCCAGGTGGACACGCAGGTTATGAAAATTTGTTACATACGCCCTGCCTATATTGGTATAACCAAATGTGGAAAGAACCCCACTGCCTTGATCGTTTGGAGTATGGTAAATTCCGAATAATCTCCCTGTGGGGGGGATTGGTATTATGTTCAGCAGGGATGTTGGCGTCTGTTTATAAGGGCTCTCATCATCGATTACTTCCGTTGGCCGGTTATGCCATTCATAAAACACAATTCGAATGTGACGATCCAGCAATGCTGCATTTACAGCAAATTCCAGACGATGACCAATGGTAGTCAAAGTATCAACTTGTCCATTATTAAAATACTGAACATCACGCTCCTCGCTGCTGTTTTGTAAATTTTGTTGCAACTTTTCGAGGCTATTTTCAATATCAGGGACAAACTGCTTAATCCAATCCTGATACATTTGATGAATTGCAGGGTTCTGCGTACTATCGCCGGTATTCAAGGTCTGATTCATGATAATGACGAGCTGATAAGCTGCATTCTCAACCAGTACTTGATACTTCTCCATAACCTCTGTGCGAGAAGGATCGCTTTTGGGTAATTGTTCGATTTTTTTTCGCAAGCGAATCAAAGCGTTCGCAGTCACCTGCCCATCAGCCCGAAATCCATTTGGCATTCCACTTGCCAACGGATCTCCTCCAGATATTAATCTTTCGAATACCGGCATGATGCTTTCGATCATTTGCTCATTTTTCCAGCGTTTCTGATCGTCGCGTTCATCCTCATATTCTTTTAGTCCAATCATTCTTCTGACAAGTCGATAAAACAAACTCCGTGAAGTGAAATAGCCTCTTTCAATACTGGATTTCAATTCACCATATTGCTGAAGTAAAGCAAGAATATGACCAACCGGTGCATGGAAATTTCTTTCTGCTTCGATCCAGCGTCGAGTATTGGCAGGCAGCATGCGGTTTTTGCTCTGATAACTGGCTACCTCAGGATCCAGCCGGTCCAAAATCCCCTCCCCGTCACCAGTAAGTTTGGTTTCCCTGGCGTAAAGGCGATCAAACCACTCAACAACGGTTTCGACTTCATCAAAAATTACGATATCAGAATGGTCATAAATTAGATCTCCAAGACGGATGGAGCGATCTTCCAATTGTGCAGGAAGCGTTGATATACCCATCGCCCCAGGCGTGGTAATCCATATTTGGGCACCGGACATATCACGATAAATTTGCTGGGAAGGACACACTGCAAACAAGGGGCAAAGGTGGAACTTAACTTTTCGATCTGATTTCTTGGGTGCCTCAGGTGGGTGTGCCTTTTTTAAGGCATTGCAGGGCTCGGTGCCGGGGATCAATGGTCGATCCAGCTTTTCCAAAGATATTAATGCCTGTAATGGACAAGCTGTCTGCAGAAATCTTCCCCCCCAATGAGTTCTACCATTGTGAATTGCTTCCTTGTATTCCTGTGATTCATGCAATTGACGGATGTGCCTATCCCTTGTTCTCCTGCCAAGCACCGGGATGGCAACAGGTTGATCTGTTTCCGGGTCAAGTCCAAACCACCGATTAATCTGATCCGCCAAATGAATTGTGGATGCAGTATCCCCTAACACAAGTGTGAGATGATGCTTTGGAGTTTCTGGATTGAGTTTATGATCATGAACCAGATGTGCAGCAATCAGATTCGCCAGAGTTGACTTCCCGGAAGCCACCATGCCGGCAAGGTGGGTAAAACCCTCTAGGGTAATTGCCTCCGGTGTTGAGTTTGCCTGTAAATCCTCAGTTACCCGATAAATGACCTTGCTTATTCTGTTAGTCCAGTCATTTCCACCCATTTGACCATCAATGTATTTTGCTACCCTTTCCAAGTCTTGCCAGGAGATTTTAATGCTCCTCCTTGCCTTAGCAGCCGGGTTAATCCAATCCACCTTCATATCCTTATATGAAACTGAATTCTTATCAAACTCAACTGACACTTCGAATGGTGGATTATCATGAGTGTAGGCATCAAATGTATATTGTTCCCCTGCTTCAACAAACGGAATGCTCTTTTGTCTGAACGGTAATGGCTGTGTTAAACACTCGCGAAAAACCTCAATCCGATTTTGGAAAACTCTGGGAGTTCGGCAGGCATGAAATATCTGCTTATCAAGCTGCTCTACATCAAAGTCATAGCTTCTCATTTCTAATGGGACCTGGCGCATATAATCCCGAAGGGCTGACTCCCAACCAAAACGTCCTGCATAACCTGGCAGCAATATGCGGGCATTTGAAATTGCCCGCAGTTGGTCATTACTTAACTGCTGAAGGTATGGATGGCGGACCGGGGTCTGACTAAGAAGTACCCATAAAACTACGATGGGTTCCTCATCCAGACCCAAAAAACTAATCAACTCCATGCCAAGTTCGACCTTTGAAATCAAGGAGGCGTTATATCGGCTGCTGCCACGTTCCTCAAGTTCAGATTTTAAGCGGTCCTGTAAGTTTGTAAAAATTTTGAGCGTTTCGTACATTAGCTGCCTCCTTTCCTTAGTGATTTTATTTTGTTTATAACCTTCTGTTTGAAAACTTCCTCGCTGATAATATGAATCCCCTTTATCTGTGACGACTGTCTGACCACATCTCCATAGCCGAGTCTTTGTTTTTCCCGGTAGTCCGGATAAACATAATATCCATGATCCCAGTGCATATTACCTTCCCCGTAAATTCCCGTTAAAGATGACCCCAACTTGTAAGGATCGCGATGATCTTTAATATCAATTGCCCATACTGAATCAATGAATTTCACCTGTATATCATAACTGTCAACACCGGGCCACAATACTATATTCTCAATCCAGTTTTGATTTTTCCTTTGATATTCCTCAAGCCAATTGAAAAGCGACAACTCGGGAACACCGGGTATAAACACGCGTAGATGAACTCCTTTTCGTAAAATGCTTAATTGGTTGGATGGATGAATTGCCCGCCAACCGCCCCGATTTTTTGGACAATTTTTTTCACATAGTGAGCTTTTAATGCTTTCGAGACGGCTATTCTTAATTCGTAAAGGTCCGCAACGTTCACAAAGCCAATATTTGGGGGCATTGGCTGAATCGGCAAACCGCAATATATCCGCGATTTGGCTCGTTTTCATATAGAGATCTTGCACCTGGGTGACATGTAAATAATTTGTCTGGCTGAAAACATGGCTTATTTCCCTTTGCAAGGCAAATGGATGCTCAATGATAAATCTCCGGAGAGTCACATAATCACTGTGAGCGCCATGCATGTCAACAAGTGATTTTTCACGCAGATGATCAAGCAGAGATTTAAACCTTTGGTTATCCAGGATCAATTCGAGTTGCAACAACGAGTCATGAAAATACCCATTTTCCTGTTCGGATAATTTTTCCAGATAAGTGAGTACCTCAAACGAAAGTTCGCCATCCTCAACCATTGGCATGTCACCATCAAAACCTACAGGCAAATCGCCTGGCCACCACTCATTCAAAGGCTTTTCAAGTAAATAGAGCAAGCCTTCAATTGTTTTGGGGTATTTCGAAGACATCGCCAGTGCCATATGATTCAGGCTATATCGCAGTTGATCTGGGTACGGATGCCTTCTGTCTTGTTTTTCAAAAAACTTAGCCAAACCGATTGCCAAATAGGGGAAAATTTCAGCTTTCAATGGTCCTCCTGATCTTTGTACAATGATTGTAAGTCTTATTCATGAAAATTCCATACTGGGAGTCTGCTAGATGGTTTCCAGTAGTGGGAATCCACTACGCTAATTTATATTCCTTTGATTTAGGATATATTCACAGGCTGCTTCAGTACGGCTTTTAACTTGCAGTTTTCTGAAAATCCGATCCAAGTGTGTCTCCACAGTATGTTCCGAGATTCGCAAATGATTTGCTATCTCCTTGTTGGAATACCCTTTGGGCAGAAGTTCAACTATCTCTGTTTCTCTTTCTGTAAGATTCTTAAAAGTCTTCATGGCAAACTCTCCAACAATTCACTGTTTGTGTCTTTTGTGGTACAATGTCAAATATGGTACAGCATTAATTGATTTATGTCAAGTAAAATACAGTGCTTTTTGTGAAACAGAAAGGTGTAAAAAATGACAAGTTATATCGATTTCGCAAGATTGTCCAAGCTCGTCAAGTCCAAAAGGGGAGATCGTGGATTACGAGAAATCGCCGAGGAAATTGGAGATATCAGCCCTTCCACCCTATCCCGGATTGAAGGCGAAAGGGTAGATGATGTTGCGACCTCAACACTGCTCAGAATTTGTGATTGGTTAGATGTAGCCCCTTCGGAAATCATTAAGGATGCAGGAGAAGGTCCTGCGCCGGAAATTGATCTTCCATCCTTTGTGGATTTGGAATTGCGCGCCAAAAAAGATTTAGACCCCACAATGGCAAAAATGTTGTCAGAAATGTTTAAGGCTGCTTATCGTGAAGCACAGAATAGCAGTCCGGGCAGAAAAGGTTCATGACGCAATTACCCAAAAGCTTCCGCAAACAATGCGAGACTATTGCAGCCGAAAAACGAACGGAACTAGCGTTACGAATATTTGACCCTCTCCCGGCGCACCTACTTGCCAAAAGGTATGAAGCAATAATTCGGCGTCCGGACGAAATGAATATGCCTGAAGATGTGGTCAAATATTTTCTGACTGATACGAATTGGTGGGGTATCCTTTTCCCGTTCAAGCCGCCCATTATTGTTTACAACCCAAAACAAACCCCGGCTAGATTTGAGTCCACCATTATGCATGAACTGGCACATCTGATTCTAAATCATCCACCTGAACGAATTTATTTTGCACCGGACGGAAGTTTTAGCCGCGATTACAAATCAAGTATAGAGGCTGAAGCCGCTTATTTGGGGAGTTGTTTGCAGATACCGCGTCGGGGTTTGTTATGGGCTGTGCAAAGGGGTATGAGTAATGAGGAAATAGCCGGACATTTCAAATCCAGTGTGGACATGGTTATTTGGCGTCAAAACATGGTGAATTGGAAGGAATAGCAAGGGACCATCAGATCAAACTGAAGCAGTGTTTTCCCGCCTGTGCATAGTGGTGTGAAAACCTGATGTTTAGTTCCAGTCCCATTTAATAAAGGACAATAATTTCTGTTCCACTTCGCTTGCTGCCTGCTTATCTGTTATGCCAATTGTATATGGAATTGTGGTTGATTGAATTTGGTTATTAAATGTTTGGTTGTGGTATGGATTGAAATCAGGTACTTCATCCAGTCGTTCATAACCTCGATTAATCGTTTTAAGCCACGACAAGCAAATAACATTTGCGCCAGTTCTGGAAATAAATGCCCTTGCGGCCTCAAGGGAAAAACCCTGGGTACATATATCATCAACAAGAAGTACGGTTTTACTTGAATCGAGCGGGCTGTTTTTGTATCGTTTGTCTCCACTGCCTCTCATTGGATTTGGATTTAATACTATTGTGTTTAACTGATTTAAGTGGCTGAGGACCCCACCCATGTTACGTGTATAGGAGGATTTTTGAGCAGTTGTGTGTCTGATGATCAGATCCCGCAAGTAAGTTTGCCGAAAGCATTTTGTAAAAATCAGCATTGGTTCTTCAATAATATTAAATATTGAGCCGGCTGTGTGTCCTGGGTAAGGGGCAATATAATCAATACGTTTATGGAGTTCGGAAAAGTAAATGGTGGAAATAAGGTACTTTGTCCAGAATTCAGGATGTCCTGCTCCAAATTTTGCTGCATCCTTGGCATCAGAAGAATATACAGCAAAATCCGGAATGAAGGTGCTGTAAGGTGCTAAAGAATAATATTCAACTCCATCGTTGATTGAATAGTGCCACAAGTGATCCCTGAGGCAAAAAACGTCAACAAATTTTGCAACATCCTTTGGGGTTGCAAACTCAAAGCCATAATCAACCGTTTTTCCATACCAGCAAGCGTTTAAAAATAGTATTCCCCCGTTAACTGCTGTTCTCATATCATCGGATGTATTACCAATATAAATGGTTTCTGTGGTATCCCATCCCATTTTTTGCAGAACAAATTCACTCGATGCAGCCAATGGCTTATGGGGAATTCCATCCTGATTTGCAATAAACCAGGGAAAACCCCCTAATTTTTTGGATAGAACACTTTGAAGTGGTTGACCATCCGATACCCATGCCCGATTTGCCAATACAACAGGCTGTATTCCCTTTGACAAAAGGAAATTGGTAAGAAGCCCAATTTGATTAATTAAGTCGTCGTTTGAGTTTCCCTGGGTTACCAACACCTTATCTATACCAAGAATAACCCCTTTTAATTTTTTCATGTTTTGACCCTTTGAATTACTTATTCTGGTTTTTTCTTAGTCGTTCTTTTAATGTGTTTGACCATTCATCAATGGTCTCTCCATCAAAAGAAGCGCGCCGTAATTTCTCGACAATATCCTCTTCGTAAATCCTTCTAAATCTTTTTTGTCGATCCTTAGGGGTAACAGCCGACCAATCGTGGGCAACTGCTACACTTTTTATAAAATCCCAAAACTCATTCGATTGATTCGGAAGCAAGAATACCGGAACATTTAATGATTTCAAGTTCTCCCGTGTTTTGAGTAATTCTTTTTGAAGTAAATTCTCCCAAAAAACGCCAGTTACCGGCGTATCTATCGATAATGCACGCCTGATAGTTGCGCCTGTCCCGCTGGACAAGTCTGGGCACTCAACAGGAATGATGACTTTGGACAAGGCAGCTTGAATTTCATTTCTTCGCAAAAACGTTTCCCGAGAAGGAGGGTCATTCAGAAAGTATTCAGTAACAACTGCCCCATCTCTATCTATTATTTCAGGCCATAGTTGATTGTTTGATGCTCCGTATGTTGCTTGAAACCCATGTCCCAAAACGCCAATTGTCTGACCAAAATATTCAATGGCACCCTGGTGAGCTTCAATATCAATCCCCTTTGCCAATCCGGATAAGACAACCAGGTTCCTTGTCACCATTTCCCGCGCAAGGGCACGTGCAATACGGTGTCCTTCATGACTTGCATCCCTTGAACCTATAATTCCAATAATTCCATTGGCATGTACAGCTGACAAATTACCTTTTATAAACAACCATCTGGGAGGGATACTTAATCTTAACAACGATGAAGGATATTCTGAACTATCCTTCAGTACAAAAATCACCCCTTTTTCATGTAAGTTTTCCAGTTCGCGCATCCCATGATCGAGAAGCTGGGATTTTGTTTCGGTAACAATTTTTGCAAATTGTGGACAATTTTTTTGGGTTAGATCCCCCACGTTTTTTTCGATTTCCTGTTGGTCTAAATCCCAAATATCAGTCAATGCATTTCTGTCATATAACCCAGTGATGGTTTTGAATCCAACACCTTTGATGCTGCTTAAAGCTGCAATTGAAAGAAGGATTTTATTCTTATCCGGCAGAGGGTGTTCGGTATTTGACATTTTATTGAGTTTCCAGGATATTGAATTACTTAATGATTATAGCCTGATTTTTTGACCGAAGATATTAGTGAGGATTGGCAGGTAATCAATCGAAGCGCCCTCGATTTTGTTTCTGTGGGCGCTTCGATACTACAACATCATCCTTTGAAAGTTTTGGGCTGTTTTAGATGCATATTCTTTATATATTTCCCTCTTATGATCTAGATTAGATACATCCAAATCCGTTCAGTGTGCTTTATTGAGTGATTTGCCAATGACTTCCATACCAATGCCACTTCCAAGTCAAAAAGATGTCCACTATTCAATGCAGACAGTTCATGGATATTCACACTTCTGGACAGGTGCAATAAAGGGTTTTGCCCTGCAAATTGGGATAAACGGCTTTGCCTGCTACTCTTAATTCGGCGAATATCCACTGGTGAGAGAGGTGAAAAGATAGCCTTTACATTGCCGTCGCCTGATACACAGATCAGGGATTGCGGATCCTCAACCACTTCCAAAACCTGCAATTTCAGATCATAACCACAAACTCTTGATGCAGTCTTATTTAGCCACTCCAAAGGATCAGGAACTTGAATTGACTGAACAAGGTGTTCACGCTTGATTTTTAGGTCCTGCACCGCCCACAGGACCACCTGTTCCCTTAACCCGTCAATTGCCTTCCTCTGGCGTTCATTCCCCATACTTATCAATGCGCCAAAAAAGATTACTGCAGCCGCTACAACTATTGCAAGAATTATTTCCATGTTTTTTCCTTTTCGTTATTCGTTATTATTAGAGTCGTCTTTTGTCCGTTCGGACATCATCCTGAACGTTTCGCTCAACCTTTCCAAAGCCTTGGGGCGTGGATCCACTAAACTAGCCGACGCAATCATCATGAATAGACCCAGCAAACCAATAATCTGCCAAAGCGGGAGGGAGAACCGAACAAGCTTTGGCGGTTCTTCTGGTATAGGAGTAATTGTCACCAAAGTCGGCGTCGGTGGTATTTGTGTTGCTACTGGCGTTACTGAAGGCATCAAAGTGCTGGTTGCCATTGGGGAGGGTGTTATGGTGGCGGTCGAGGTCGCCATCTCCGGGATCACGATTTTTCCCTCATCCTGTCCACATAACCCATTCACATCACATGCCACTGCCAAAACCGGGTATTCCCCAGAGGGAGCCAAAGTTCCATCTCCAAAACGCCGATCCCATTTCACCAGATAGGTATTCTTGCCGGGGTTGAAGCTCAGTTCCACTTTTTGCCATCGATTTTGTGGATCGCGAATTGTCACCTGGATGCTGGCAATCGGAAAATGGTTGGAGGACACCTTCAATGTTCCAGTTTCCCAAATCCACCACCGTTCTGTGATGGACACAGCCGGCGGGGCATTTTCCACAGTCAATGAAATGGTGGAAACAGCACTATCATTACTGGCGCGATCTGAACCACGCACCTGGATAATGTACTCTCCGTTGGGCACTTCACCGGAACGCCAGGCGAAGGACCAGTTCCCTGCCTCCAGCAAAACAGGCTGCCAGGTATTCCCTCCATCAATGGAAATCTCGCCACCTTCCGGTCCCGAAGTCAGGTCTTCCATACTTCCAGAAATCCGCACATCGCCCTGCACAACATCGCCATTTGTGTGAGATGTAATTTGCACAATCGGAGCAACCGTATCCACGAGAATCCTTCTGGAGACTGTGACCTCATTTCCAGCCACGTCTCTGGCATGGATCAGCGCCAAGTGATTCCCGTCTGTAAAGAAAACTGGAAAGGAAATCCAGGACGTTCCACCATCCAGACTTCCATTCAAGATCGAGAGCCCGGAGATCGCATCAGTGGCAGTGGCGGACAGATCCACCTCGGAGACATACCAGCCATTCCTGCCATCCACGGGCGGAAGTAATACTGCCAGATCAGGCGGAGTACCGTCCCGTTGCCAGGTGGATGAGCCACTGGCAGTCCGCCCACTGGTTGAAGTCACAGTGTAGTTGGCTGTACCAGTTCCTTCCGGTAAAGGCAAGTCACAGGAATCTCCACATGTAAACGGTACTCCGTTCAAATCACCGGCAATGGTCACATCAAACCCCTGCGGATCACTGGCAGAGAGTTCAAGAGTCTCATTCCCTCGGCACCAACCGGCATCGCCCCACAGATCACAAACTACAACTCCTATAATTTGCGGCGGCAGCGGCGTCGGTGTGGGCGATGGGGTATTGGTATAGGTCGCCGTGGGCGTATACGTCATAGTCGGCGTGAAGGTCAGCGTCGGCGTAAGGCTGGGAGTAAAGGTCGCCGTCGGAGTGCGAGTCACAGTCGGCGTAAAAGTGGGTGTCCTCGACGGGGTGGGTGTGGCAGTGGAAGGTGGACCGATGTATTCCACGTCGATGGAACGGAAATCCACATATCCACCTGATGCAGTTAAAGACCAGGAACGACAGCCAGCAGGAACAGCAATCGCCATACTCACAAACCCTGGGAGTCCAGAGCCTGTTTGCAAGTACCATGTATCCACAGAAGAACATGCCCGCAACACGGCATTGCCCACACTTGAGTCAGGCGTAAAGCCGACCATGATCTCGAAGTATGAAACATCGCGGTCAAAGGAGCCGCTGGCAACGCCGCCATTCCCCAGCCGCGTGACCCACTCGGAACAATTGGAACCACAAAATGTTCCACCTTCCTCGGGTGGAAGCGATGAGCCATCTCGGTGTGTGATGTACACATACTGGGCAGAACCACTCCAATCGATATATCCCAAGTCATGCGCCTGGTCATAGGTGCGACCTTCCGGCAATGAATACGCCGCCAGAGGCGCTGCATGGGTGGACGTGGATGTCCACAAAAAGAGAATGGGAAGGAATAGGATTATCCCAATCCATTGATAACGCTTCATAACTAACTCCTAATATTCCTGGAAATCCCGGATGCCGAGATGGAACAGGAAGAATAACAAAATCACCAACGCCAGAAGCACAAGACAGGCGATCATGAAGATCTTGAGCGGGATCACAAGTCCCAGCAGATAGCCAGCAAAGATGCCGACACCCAGGCCGGCAAGGAAGCGCATCATCTCACTACCCAGTTTCCGATTCCACGATCATCTTCAACCGCATGGGATCCAGGTTGCGCCACCAGGCAATTTCAAAGGAAATGGTCCGGTACTCCCAAAGCATGCCCTGTGCCGGCAGGGACTCCAGCCAAGTTTTCAAAGCCGACTTGAACTGCTCCTGCATGTCTGTCCCTCGAAGCACGGCAACCTCCATATCAAGGACATTGCCTGTGAGGACCTTCATGCTGCCGCTATGAGCCGCCAACCAATTCAGGAACATTCGCAAACGCTGGTCATCGAGCTGAAAGACTTGCGTCCCAATATCCAAAACCATTTGGTCGATCAAACCATTTAACTCACTCATCGATCCCATCCATTGTCTCGCCGGGACATTCTCCAGGCGGAATAAATAACGCCAATACACGTCAATATGCAGGCAAGCGAACCGCCACACACCACCAACAGAAAACGCAACATCATCGCTGTCATCAGAAACCCAACCGCCTTTCATCCTCCACCGGCGCGGGCTGGCGGATCTGGGTGTTGTTCTGTTCTTCTAGCCACACAGCCAGAAACTCATCCAGGAGGTGGGACAGATTCCTGGGGAGCATGTCCCTCAGCGCACTCGATGCTTTTTCCTGCCA
>JAKOVF010000036.1 GCA_029782225.1 Chloroflexota bacterium
CACCAAAGCCGTATTCATTTGTGCGGACATAGCCCAGCCCACCACTTTGCGAGAAAACAGATCTAGAATGATCGCCAGATACAACCAGCCTTCTGCGGTATCGATGTAAGTGAAATCGCTGACCCATTTGGCGTTGGCCGTCGGGGCGGAAAAGTCCTGGTTCAAACGGTTAGGCGCCGGGATCACGCCTGGCTGGCGTTGTGTTGTTACCGGATATCTCCTGTGTCGCTGTGGCGGGCGCATACCTTCTCTATTCATCAGACGTGCCACACGATGACGCCCACACAATACTCCCTGTCCTCGCAAGCGAGCCCAGATACGCGGACTGCCGTAGGTCTGACGACTGAGCTTGTATTCCACTCGGATTTGCTCCACCAGGACCTGGTTCTCCAATTGGCGCGGACCTACTTTTTCTGGCTGCCAGGCATAATAGCCACTGCGGGTCACTCCCAGCAGCTGGCACATGCGTTTGACACTGAATTCCTGTCGATGCTCTCGAATAAACTGATATCTCATTCGCTTTTCCGGGAGAAGATGTTGATTGTTTTTTTTAGGATCTCGCGCTCTTCTTCCACTTCTGCCAATCGCCGCTGCAGTCGTTGAATCTCGCGTTTGGCTGCTTCCATATCACTGAGCGCCAAATGAGCCTGTTCCGCCTCTTTCGAGATCACCTGATAGCGGTCCCGCCACTTCACCAACAGCCCAGGCGTGATCCCCAACTCGCGTTCGATCTGCCGCGCTGTCTTGCCGCTGCTCTTGAGCAATTCCAGCGCTTCCAGCTTGAATTCCTCCGTGTACGTCCGATACCTTGTTTTCTTTTCGTCCATCATCCTGCTCCTATTCTTCTAGTCTACTGGATATGGACATTTTTTGTGTCTACTTTATCGGGGGAAGCTCAACGTCCCAGGGGTTTGAGAAACTCAACCTAATTCTCTCAAAGAAACCTGCGGGACGGCGCGTAAAATCAGTCCCCTACGAGGGTGCCCACAGGTTCGCCGCGCACCGCATTGACCAGCACATCCTTATGCCACAGGTTGAGAACAAGGATCGGCATATGGTTTTCCATACACAGCGTGATGGCAGTACTGTCCATGACAGCCAGACGGCGGTTCAACACTTCAATGTAAGCCAGTTTCTCAAATTTCTTCGCGTCCGGATTGGTCTTCGGGTCAGCATCGTAGACGCCGTCCACTTTCGTGGCTTTGATGACCACATCCGCATCGATCTCAGTGGCGCGCAAAGCCGCGGCAGTATCCGTGGAGAAAAAGGGGTTGCCAGTCCCGCCGCCAAAAATAACGACGCGTCCCTTTTCAAGGTGACGGATCGCGCGCCGACGAATGTAGGGTTCGGCAATGGAACGCATTTCAATCGCTGACATCACGCGCGTGAAAACGCCCATGCGTTCAAGAGCATCCATCAAGGCCATGGCATTCATGACCGTAGCCAACATACCCATGTAATCGGCGGTGGCGCGGTCCATGCCGCGTTCCAATCCCTGCTTGCCGCGCCAGAGATTGCCGGCTCCGATCACCATCGCCACTTCCACGCCCAACTCATGGACTTCCTTTACGCGGCTGGCAATCACCTCTGCTTCATCAACATTGATCCCTTTGCCGGACGCATCGGCGAGCGCTTCACCAGTCAATTTGAGCACGATACGCTTGAACTTTAACTCTGCCATTATTTCTCCTGGTTACCCTCACCCCCGGCCCCTCTCCCAAAATTGGGAGAGGGGCCGGGGGTGAGGGCATTAAGAAAAAGGCCAACCATCTGGTTGGCCTTTTCATTTATTCCTGACTGGTGCTCTCGCCAAGCTCCCAGCGCTGGAAGCGGCGGACAACCACATTCTCGCCGATGGCGGCGACGTTTTGCAGAATCAACTTCTCGATCGTGAGACTCTCGTCGCGGATGTAGGTCTGGCGCAAAAGGCAAACCTCATCCTTGTATTTCTCGAGGCGGCCTTCTACGATCTTATCGAGCACATTATCGGGCTTGCCCTCTTCCCTGGCGCGGGCGCGGGCAATTTCCTTCTCATGCTCGAGCTCAGCCGCGGGCACTTCCTCCGCACGGATGTATTTCGGTGCGCTGGCTGCAATCTGCAGCGCGATCTCGTGCGCCAAAGTGCGGAACTGTTCGGAGCGCGCGACGAAGTCCGTCTCGCAATTGACTTCGACCATCACACCCACGCGTCCGCCGCCGTGTGAATAGAGTTCGACCACTCCGTTGGAGGCTACACGATCCGCGCGCTTCGCAGCGGTAGCCATGCCTTTTTCACGCAGGTAATCCACAGCCTTCTGAAAGTCGCCGTTGGCTTCCTGAAGCGCCTTGCGACAATCCAGCACAGGGGCACTGGTGGCCGCGCGCAATTCCTTGATCATATCAGTAGTGATTTCCATATCAAATTCCTCAATGCAGTCTGCCTACTCGGCTTTGGATTCCTCGGCGGGCTTGTTCTCAACTTCCGCGGCAGGCTTGCTCTCCGCTTCCACGACGGGTTTGCTCTCAACTTCCGCGGCGGGAACGTCTTCAACCTTGCGTGTCACATTCAATTTGGCAATTGTGGCTTCACCCAGCAGTGCACCTTCGTCCACTTCCTCTTCCGTTTCCACTTCCCGGGCCGGTCGGCGGGCAGGACGCGGTCTGGCTTCGGCCGTGGCAGCAGCCACTTCTTCCGGCTCCTCCTCCTTGCGCATGGCCTTGCCTTCGAGCACAGCATCTGCAATCTTGGCGACCAGCAGTTTGATAGCACGGATCGCGTCATCGTTCGAGGGGATCACATAGTCAACATTCTGCGGGTTGCAGTTGGTATCCACCAGCGCGACGATCGGGAGGTTCAGCAGGTTGGCTTCATGCACCGCTGCTTCTTCGCGACACACATCGACTACGAACAGCATTTCGGGGCGACGCTTCATGATGCGCGAGCCGGAAAGCCGAGTGGAAAGTCTCGTGATCTCGCGCTCGATCAACAGGCCTTCCTTCTTGGTGAGGCGGCTCAATTCATCGGTATCGCGCATTTTCTCAAGGCGTTCCAGCTCCTGAATGCGCTGGTACATTGTGGACCAGTTGGTGAGCATGCCGCCCATCCAGCGCTCGGTCACATAAGGCATTCCACAGCGAATGGCTTCTTCAGCCACAGTCTCCTGCGCCTGGCGTTTTGTGCCGACGAACAGGATTGTGCCACCGTTCGCAACCGCGTCGCGAATGACGTTATACGCATGATTCAACAACTTCACAGTCTGTTGCAGGTCAATGATATGAATTCCGTTACGCTCTGTGAAGATGTACGGTTTCATACGGGGGTCCCACTTATTGGTGCGATGTCCAAAATGGACGCCGCTCTCAAGCAGGGCCTTCATGGAAATAACGGCCATTGTTTCTCCTAGGTTACTTCCGTTCCCAACGCGCAGTCTCTGCTGGCGCGGAACAGAGTGAGTTTAGCGGGGATTGGACCCGCTCAGGGACGCTTGATGCCCGTCCCAGGCAGAATATGCTTCCTTTGGGAAGCGGCGGGATTATACCACAGGAAATAGGCGAATCGCTTCTTTTCTGAAGCGTGCCCTGCCAGCAAAGATAACTGGCATTCCCTCCCCGAAACAACCCAGTACCCGAACAACTTTAGATTGATGGGTGAAAGCGGCTGAAATTCGCCGCTTTCACCCTACATCTCGATTTTGTTCGGGCACTAGGTGGCGAAATAACGATCTTTCAGGCGGAGAAAAGGCTTTTCGACGAGTGTAAAAGTCAAGGTCGCCAGTACCAGCGTGACTACAAAGGCCAGCACGGTAGAGAGCGGCTTTGCCCACGGATCCAATACGCCCAGATCCCTTATCCGATTAGCAAACCAGATCACGCCGTTGTGGTAAACGTACAGGCCATACGAAATCCTGCCAAGATAAGACAGGACCCGCGTTTCCAGGATTCCTGCCAGGAATCCCTCGCGGGCGACCGCATAGATGAGCACCGCAAAATAGTAGTTCAGTGCTGTATAGCCCCAAATGAACTCGTAACGAGTGGGCATGATAAAAGGATAACCCAGCGTCCCCAGCGGAGTAGTCGCTCCATTTGTGGCGAACTGCCATCCGAACGCGGCCAGAGGCAACAAAATGCTCAAAATTGCGAGCTGTAATTTTGCCTTCGGCACCTTGAGGCAGGTAATCAATGCGCCCAGACCGAATGCGTCAATATGATTCAGTGTCAATGGGTAGATTCCCATTGCGGGCAGTTCATTGAGTGTAGGCAGGAATGAGTATTTATAGGCAAGCACCATCAAAATGCGAAACAGAGGACCCAGGACCACGACGCCCGAAAAAAGCCATTTCCAGGCTTTTGGAGGGATCAGGAAAATGAGCAGCGGCCAGACAATATAAAACTGCTCCTCCACTGAGAGAGACCAGAAATGGACCAAAAAATATGAGTGCTGATAAGCGGCGCTCGCATAATGAAAATTGTAGATGTAGCCCAGCGCATAAGGCAATTGTTTCTGAAACAAATGCATCACCCCTGGCCTGTAATTCAAAGAGATCAAGACCGAAGTGACCACGAACATCAGCGCCAGATAGAAATAATACAGGGGAAAAATTCGCAGGAACCGCCTCCCATAGAACTTGACGAAATAATCCCGTGTAGACAGCCCCTCTCTCATTCTCAGCAAAATGGAGGTAATCAAAAACCCCGAAAGTACAAAGAATAACTGAACTCCCACCCAGCCAAACTCAAGATAATCGGTGTGAAAACCAAAGACCAGCAGAAATGCAATCGCTCGCAGACCGTCCAAACCGGGAATCATCCAATGCCCTCGAAATGTTTTTTTGCTTCACGAAAGTCAAAAGGATACCCGAAAACAGGGAGAGAGCCCTGTTTTCGGGCTTCTTGTTGGAGTTTCATGATTTGCTGAAATTATAAATCCCACCGCGAAAGCATACGGTGGGATTTATTTTGGCCCGGAGCATGCTGGGCTACCGGGATCGCCGGCGGCGCTGCCGCCAGCGTCAAGAATTACACAACTGCCGCCTGAGCGTATAACTGATGCTTTACACTGGAAACGCGCTTCTCAAGCTCGCGTTTGGTTGTCATATCATTCTCGATTTTTTGGATGGCATACATCACGGTTGTATGGTCGCGTCCGCCTAACACCTCCCCAATTTGGGGCAGGGACGCGTCGGTTTCCTTGCGCATCAAATACATAGCCACCTGTCGCGGCTCAGCGATTTTCTGTGAGCGGTCCCGTCCCAGCAAGGCATCCACGGTGATTTGCCATTCACGGGCGACCAGTTCGATGATTTTATCCGCGGAAATACTATGCCGTGAGGGCAACAGGTCGGCCAGCGCCATCTCAACCAGGTTGGAGTCGAGCAGCGAACCGCTCAGATCCGCAAAGGCAATCACTCGATTCAGAGCGCCTTCGAGCTCCCGTATATTGGATTGAACGCGCCGAGCAATGATGTCAAGGATTTCATCAGGCACCTGGCGGCCGGTCCGTTCCGCCTTGGAGCGCAAAATGGCCAGGCGGGTTTCGAGATCAGGCGGCTGGATATCGGCTGTGAGACCCCATTCAAAGCGGGAGCGCAGGCGTTCTTCCAGCGTGACAAGGGATTTGGGTGGGCGGTCCGATGAGACGATGATCTGTTTGTCCTGTCCGTGCAGGGTATTGAATGTATGGAAGAATTCTTCCTGCGTGGACTCTTTCCCGGCAATGAATTGAATGTCATCCACCAGCAGCACATCCGCTGAGCGATATTTGTCACGGAAAGCCTGTGTGGTATGCGTGCGAATGGCATTGATCATGTCATTCGTGAACTCTTCTGAGGAGACGTAAAGCACCGTCAGGCCGCGCGCATGGCAGGCATTTGCGACCGCGTGGAGCAGGTGAGTCTTTCCGAGGCCAACTCCCCCATACACAAACAGCGGATTGTAGGCACGGGCCGGTTTTTCCGCGACAGCCAGACAGGCTGCATGTGCGAGACGATTGCCGGAGCCCACTACATAAGTCTCAAAGGTGTAACGCGGATTGATATTGGCATTGCGCGGGCGTGCCTCAGCGTAGGAAATGTCCATTGAGTCAGATGCAAGCCGACCCGAAGCCTGATCGAGGGATTCGGGGCGCTGTCCTGAACCAGTGGAAGCATCCGCCCGAGTTTCGCGATCGTCCGCCTGCGAAACGATGAAATTCACCGCAACATTTGAGTTGAGTATCCCGATCAGCAGGCGGTTGACGGTACTTGCCAGGCGGCTCTCCAGCCAGTCTCGTGCATAAGCATTGCGAACACCAACCGTAATGAGGCCATTGTCATAAGCAATGGGGCGGGTATCGCGCACCCAGGTGTCGAACGATGCACGGGGCATTTCCATTTGTAATTGTCCAAGCACGGACTGCCATGCCTGCTCTGCATTCATAAGCGTTGCCTCAGGTAGGTAGGGTATGTTGAACTAACCCGCTTTTGCTTTCGCGGCTTAGTCTAAATGTATTGCTTTAGAATTGACTTTCTCAGGGATAGGATACGAAGCTAACTGTGAGTTGGTCCGATCAATTGGCTTGTATCTTTTTCAGCGTGTTCACATTCTAGCAGATAAACATGCGAAATGCCAATCGCTATACCTACGCTAGCTTTAAAACTTTGTTTTTTTTAAGGTCTTTGAATGTTAAAGAATCGTCCCGCAATGAAGGATAGAGGAAATCCCTAGTAGAACAAGCGTTTCAGCCAAGCGCCCCCCTGCCCTTCCACCGACCCCCCATATATGGGTAGGAAAGCGTTAATCTGTTGTTAATCGTCAAATCTGCCTTAAAGAATCGCGCCGCGAATTCATTCCTGTTCGCGACGCATGAGACTCTGTTTCTTGTGATTCGTTTTGCAGTGATTCAAAATTCAACAAGTTTAGCGGCGGACACCACGAGGGACCCAGGTCAATATGGTCGTTCCCTCGCCCATGGTTGAAGCAATATCCACTTCTCCACCTACCGCGCGTGCACGAGTTTGCATATTGGCAAGACCATGACCGATGGCAGCGCTCATTTTTTCAAGATCAAAGCCCTTGCCATCGTCACGGATTTCCATCAAAGCCCGATCCTCAGTGGTCCACACAGAAAGATACACGGTTTTTGCCTGTGCATGCTTCGCCGCGTTGGCTAAAGCTTCCTGACATATATGGAAAAGAGCCAGCGCGTGAGAATGAGGAAGCTCTTTCATGTCAGAATCGGGCATCGTAAGGATGACCTCTGAGAAAGTATTGGCACGATATTCGGTTACAAGGCGTTTCAAGCCGTTGATCAGGCCATCATTTCCAAGTTGACGAGGCCTGAGGTCGAGAATATAAGCACGGATGTCCCGAATCGCCTGATTCAGCCCGTCAATCGCATGCTGGATACGTTCCTTGGCTTCTTCTGGATTTTCATCAATCGCATGACGGACATTTTCCAGTGCCAATCCCACGCCATAAATGGACTGAATGATGCCATCATGCAGGTCCATACCGATGCGGTCACGTTCCTCCAACACGGCAAATCGGCGGGAGTTCGTGTGCAATTGTGCGTTTTCAATGGCCAGGCCGGCCCAGGTGCCAACTGCAACCAGCAGCTGCACGCTTCTGTCATCAAATGGCTCAGAACCGCGGGTCGCCACGCTCAGCACACCCATGATATTTTCGCCAGCAAGCAGTGGAATGCAGGCCATCTGACGAAAACCTGCTTTCACCACCGCGTCGCGCAGGAAACGGTCATCCTTTTGCAGGTCTGTGCTGACGACCGGCTTGCCAGTTTTCGCCACCAGACCTACATTTCCTTCTCCAACAGGGAAAACATTACGTGTCCAGAAGGCTTCGGCCGCCTGCCCTCGGTGCAGAACCATCCGCAGAGTCTCTTTGTCATCATCGATCAGGAAAATCTCACCGGCTTCCACCTTCATGTAGTTCATCACAAGCCCGAGGGTCTTATTAAGGATTTCGTTCACTTCCAGGCTCGAAGTCAGGGTGGATGCGATGCCGTTGAGGAGAGCCATATCCACGTTTCGGCGCGTCAAAGTGATGTCACGTTCCTTCATATTTTCCACGAGCCGCGCGTTCTGGATGGCCGCCGCAGCGTAGGCCGCCAGCATCTGGATGATCTTTTCATCATCGGCGGTGAACTCAGGAGCATTGATCTTTTCGGTCAGATAAAGCTGTCCCAGTTGAAGTTCGCCCGCGCGGATGGGTACGCCCAGGAAAGAAGTCATGCGTGGGTGATGCGCTGGAAAGCCGACCGAACGGGGATCATCCTGGATCACGGGCAGGCGGATCGGATCGGTCGTGTCCATTAACGCGCCAATCAACCCTTCCCCCACAGGAGGATGGGCAATTCGCTTAATTTCTTTATCAGTCATGCCGACTGCGATGAACTTCTTGAGCTTTCCATCCGCATCGAGCACCCCCAGAGCGCCGTAGCGAGCCTCCGACTGTTCACAGGCAACGGAGGCGATCCGTTCTAATAGTGTATCCGGTGAAACATCCTTTACCAGTTCCAGACTGGCGCGGTGCAGCGCAATCAAACGTTCCTGCAGTTGTTCACGCGTCAGGAGCATAATCAGACACCTCGGTGTAATTATATCCAGTTTTGGAGTAAAGAAGTTTGCTTCTCTGAAAGCCGATGGCAAACTGCAATTTTCGAGCGGCAAACTTTGATAGAATTTGGAAGAAGGCCGCTCTTACACTTTGCAAACTGAATAGAGACAGAAAATGACAAATTCCCGTATCTCCGGGTTCTACAACCTGACCCTTGACGAACGCCGTGCCAAACTGGCAGACGCTGCGAATCAGACTCCCGACAGCCTGCTCCCGTGGACCACAGGCGGACTCTCCGCTGAATCAGCCGACCACATGATCGAGAATGTGATCGGTATGTATGCCCTGCCGCTCGGCATCGGCCTGAACTTCATGGTCAACGGCAGAGATGTGCTGGTCCCCTTTGCGATCGAGGAGCCTTCCGTAGTAGCAGGCGCTTCGTTCATGGCAAAACTGGCCCGTGCTGGCGGCGGATACTTTGCCACAACCAGCGAGCCGCTGATGATCGGCCAGATTCAGGTCATCAACGTGGTTAACATGAATGAAGCGCGGCTGAAAATCTACGAGCACAAAGCCGAATTGCTCGCCGCGGCCGATGAAATTGACCCCATTCTCAAGAAATTTGGCGGCGGCGCGCGGGACCTGGAAGTCCGCCTGATCGAAGGCTCCCCCATCGGGCCATTTCTTGTCATTCATCTCATCTATGATGTGCGCGATGCGATGGGCGCGAACGCGGTGAACACTGCCTGCGAAAAGCTGGCCCCGCAGATCGAAGCCATCACGAATGGAAAAGTCCACCTCCGCATCCTGTCCAATCTGGCAGATAGACGGATTGCACGTGCCCGCTGTACCATTCCTGTCAGCGAATTGACCATGGGATTCGAACAATTCAAAGGCGAGACCGTGCGAGATGGCATTATAGCGGCCTGGGCCTTCGCTGCGACCGATCCTTACCGGGCGGCAACCCACAACAAAGGTATTATGAACGGCGTGGACGCCGTGGTGATCGCCACCGGCAACGACTGGCGTGCTATTGAGGCAGGCGCACACGCCTACGCCGCCCGTTCAGGCAGGTACACTTCATTATCTACCTGGAACAAGGACAAGGATGGCAACCTCGTCGGCACGCTCGAAATGCCAATGGCCGTGGGAATCGTCGGCGGCGCGACCAAGGTACATCCGGCGGCGCAGGCCGCGGTCAAGCTGATGGGCGTGAAGACGGCCAACGAACTGGCCGAGATCATTGTCTCGGTTGGACTCGCTCAAAACATGGCAGCCCTGCGCGCACTCGCCACCGAAGGAATCCAGCGCGGACACATGTCGCTACACGCAAGGCAGGTTGCGATTGCCGCGGGCGCCAGCGGGGAGATGATCGAGAAGGTTGCCAGTCAAATGGTGGCGGAGAAGGTCGTGAGAATCGACCGCGCCGAAGAAATTTTGAAGGGAATGAAGGTTTCTTAACCACAAAGGCTTGCATTGAGCTTGTCGAAATGACACAGAAAGCACGAAGGAAAATTGACTCAGGCACTCCGCAGCCCGAAGGACTTCCACGAGCTGAGGCAGGGCTTTAGTCCGCACCGCGCAAGCAGGTTTGACACCAGCGTTTGATATATTAAAAACGGAAGAGATTTTAAACGAGTAGTTTTTGCCTGCCAGCTGGAATCACAGGAAATAAAGCAGTTCATGAAGGAAGCACACCAGATTTCGATATATTGGATAAAGGAATCTTTGCACTAGAAGCAGCAGATGTTTACAAAGAAGGCCACTAAATGACAACTCCTACCTATAATTCTCCCACGCTCCTCAAACCCGCCAAGCCTGTTGGCATCATCGGCTACGGCGCGTACGTTCCCCGTTTCCGTTTGCCTGCCAAGGAAGTTGCACGCGTATGGACCGGCGGCAAAGGCGGACTCCCCATCAAAGAGAAAGCCGTCCCTGGGCTCGATGAAGACGTAATCACCATGTCCATTGAAGCGGCGCGCAACGCAATGAAACGCGCCCAGATCGACCCAACTGAACTGCGCGCGGTCTGGGTCGGGTCAGAGTCCCATCCCTATGCGGTGAAACCGACCTCCACCCTGGTCGCGGAAGCGATCGGTGCGGTCCCCAACACGCAGGCCGCGGACTGGGAATTCGCCTGCAAAGCCGGCACGGAAGCGTTGGTCGCTGCGATGGGGCTGGTCGGCTCAGGCATGGGTCACTACGCCATGGCCATCGGCATGGACACCGCACAGGGCAAGCCCGGCGACGCGCTGGAATACACGGCGGGCGCAGGCGGCGGCGCGTACATCCTCGGCCCGGCGGAAGAGTCACTGGCGATCATCAATGCCTCGTATTCCTACGTCACCGACACGCCCGACTTCTGGCGGCGTGAGTACCAGAAGTATCCCGAGCACGGCATGCGTTTCACGGGCGAGCCGGCCTACTTCAAGCACATCACCGAAGCGGCCACGCATTTAATGGAAGCCTCCGGCACGACCGCAAAGGATTACAAGTGGGCGATCTTCCATCAGCCCAATACGAAATTCCCGCAGCGCGTCGCCGGGCAGCTCGGGTTTTCAAAGGAACAAATCGAACCCGGACTTTTGGTCCCCGTGATTGGGAACACCTATGCAGGGGCGGCGATGATCGGTCTCACCGCTACGCTCGACATTGCTCAGCCTGGAGAGCGGATCCTCGTCGTCTCTTTCGGGTCCGGTGCTGGCTCCGACGCATTCGATATCACGGTCACCGACAAGGTAACTGAGCGCGCAGGATTGGCGACAAAAACGCAGGAGTATATCGCGCGGCGCACGGAAATTGACTACGCAACATACGTAAGATACCGCGGCAAGCTGGCAATGAAATAGATACTCCGCTGGTTGAGTAGGGCGAGTGCACTTCTCGCCCGTATCGAAACCAGCAATTAAGGGAAGGCAAAATTTCACGATGTGGTCTCGCTACAGACCTCGCGAAGAATGCTCGGCCCTACTCGACCACCACATGAAATTAGAGGATTGATGACAGAAGTCGTTATCGCAGGAATTGGCCAAACAGAAGTTGGCGAACACTGGAGCATTGGTCTGCGTGAGCTGGCCTTTGCCGCCATTCAGGATGCAGTCAAAGACTCGGGTGGGTTGAAACCGCAAGCCCTATTTGTGGGCAATATGCTCGCACCGAATCTTTCGAACCAGGCGCATCTCGGTGCATTGATTGCGGATTATGCCGGGCTGACTGGAATTGAAGCGGTGACCGTGGAAGCTGCAGGAGCTTCTGGCGGTGCGGCGCTTCGGCAGGGGTATCTCGCCCTTGCCAGCGGCATGGTGGATGTGGCATTGGTCCTTGGCGTGGAAAAGTTTTCGGATAAGATCGGCCCGAACGTGGACGAAGCTCTTGCCACGACAAGCGACTCCGATTTTGAAGCCGTGCAGGGAATGACAACCACTGCTCAGGCTGCGCTCCTCATGCGCCGCTACATGCACGAGAACCACGTCCCTGCCAATGGGTTTGCAGGATTTGCGTTGACCGCGCACGCGAACGGGGCTGGCAATCCCTGTGCGATGTTCCGCAAGGCGATCAAGCCCGAGACATACGCCAAAGCGGAAATGGTCAGCGACCCGATCAACATGTTTGACATGGCGCCCAATGCGGACGGCGCGGCCGCGCTCGTTCTGACTCGCCGCGAGCTATTCCCGTCAAACTGGCAGAACCCTCTCGTGAAGATCGCTGGCTCCGCCTCCGCGTCCGATACTCTGGCATTGCACGACCGAAAAGACATGCTGTTCTTCGATACCGCGGAAATATCCGCGCAGAAAGCTTTGAAGCAGGCAGGACTGACACTCAATGAAATCGACTTCTTCGAGTACGACGATGTTTTCAGCATCTATGCCGCGCTGCAATTGGAAGCGGTCGGATTCGCAATCAAAGGTCAAGGCTGGAGACTCGCGGCGGATGGCGAGATCGGCTTGAAGGGCAAAATCCCCTGTGCGACGATGGGCGGGATGAAGGCGCGTGGGTTTGCAGGAGGGGCCGCGGGCGTGTACCAGGCCGTTGAAGCAGCAACCCAGTTACGGGGTCAGGCCCGAGCGAACCAGATCGTCGGAGCAAAAGCCGGGTTGATCCAGTCCCTCGGCGGGCCGGCGTCCACCGCGGTCAGTCACATATTACAGAAGTTGGATTAGACGACGGCCGAACTGGTCTACCGTCTGTGGTGGTGCGAATGAGTGAGGGGATTGCGAATCATGCCAGCACGGCCGCAAGCCCGAAGAAGGAGGCGGGGATCAGCCAGCGGGCATTTACAAGGATGCTTTGCCAGAGGGCTGGTCCCGCTGTTCATCGGCCTCGGTTTGATCTTGATGCACTACCTCACACAGAAAGATGGCTAAAAAAAGTCCGGACGGCGCCGAGTCGGGGGTTTCATCTACGGTATTCATAGGCCATCCCCCTGATAAAGATGGATTTAGTCACATTTGCAGTTCCGAAAGCACGGAGTCTGATAGTTCCTGAGAGTCCTCCTGAATAGAATTAGCGTTGCAGAAAGGATTATAGAATGGAAATACCGAGACATTGGAGACTCAAGAAGCAACGCTACGGACTTGTCGGGGAGGTTTGCCCACATTGTGATGCAAAAATTTTCCCGCCGCGCGACGTCTGCCCGAATTGTGGAGACGAGGCGAAAGAACTCTATACATTTAGCGGCAAGGGCGAAGTGTATTCCTACACGACCATTTACGAAGCCCCTACTGGTTATGATGCCAATGCACCCTATACGGTTGCGCTCATAAAGCTGGAAGAAGGTCCCATGGTCACTGCCCAGTTGACCGATATAGACAACAACGCGGTCGAGATTGGCATGCCAGTGGAAATGGTCACTCGTAAGATGAGAAACGATGGGGATGAACGTGGATTGATTGTGTACGGGTATAAGTTCCGACCTCAAAATTTTGTACCCCAGCAGTAGAGCCTCCGCTCTCAGCATCTTTTCGTAGAATATCGAGAAGATTCAGTCGGATCTGTACAAAAAGATTTCGGTCTATATCGATATCAATACGCTCGACCAAAGTATCAACAACCCGTTTCTTTAGCACAAAAATATCATGTTGCTCCTCAGGCGTCTGGGGAGCAACAAGTTTTAACTCCTCAACACCGGCTCTCAGGTCAGCCAGGAATTCGACCACATTCTCCTCCCAATTATTCAGAGCATTAATATTGATGGTTTCTCCAAGCGTGGCAAGTTCCTGCTTAAGAGTTACCTCCTGAAAGGTAAGCTGACTTAGCTGATATTCCATATCGTTGGTAGTAAAAGCACCTTTGCGTGCCTGGGTAATGACCCATTGCCGCTCTGTCAGTACCGCTTCCAACTGATTCTCAATTCTTATCCGATCCTGCTCCAATGTACCCTGACTTTCCCTAATTTGATTAACAATCTGTCGCGCCTGACCAAGCAGGTAATCAGGTTTGTCCATCGCAGCGCAAACCTTTTGCCAGACAATATCCTCCGCCTTTTTGGCGCCTATGTGCCGTGGGCAATTGGGTGAAACCTGATCCTTATGTGATTGTCCACAATAATAGACTCGAACGGGCGTCTTTCGCCTGATCAACTCACCCTTTCTATTCCTCTTGGACTTGTTAGTTCTTGCGCCCCACTTGTAATTGCAATCGCAAAAAAGCTTACCGCCGATTAGATAATCATATTTGATCCTTCTAATCGGATGTGTCTTTTTGCTCTCCCGAACACGAAGATACCTTTCATACATAACTGTATCAATAATGGGTTGAACCGGGATCTGGAAGGATTCACCCTTACGAGTTTGAATCTTTATGCCATAGGCATATTCCTTGGCGGCAATCAATACTGCCTGAATACTTGACCTTGCCCATTGCATTCTCCTTGGGATACTGCTGCCCTTTTGAGGCGCGTTCGCTGCAATCAACCGCTTGCGAATTTCCAAAATCGGCACACCCTCCACATACCAGGCAAAGATCTGCCTGACCCAAAATGCTTCATCCTCAACCACTTCGATGGCATCCCCAACCCGCATATAACCGTAGCGGTCCTGTCCGGTATTTGCCTTGCCTGATTTAAGGCGGGCTTTTACACCCATCGTCATGCGTTCCTTCATCCCATCCAGCTCCATTTGTGCAACCCACGCACGAAGCGGAGCAATCTTGGGATCAAAGGTCTCCCTGGCAAGCATGATCTGTATCTTGCGTTCCTGAATGGTCTCCAACACCAGAAGCATGGAACGCATACCCCGGTAAAGACGATCTTCACGCCATGCTAGAATGATGTCAAATTCACCATTGGATGCGTCTCTCAGCATGGACAACAACCCAGGGCGGTCGGACCGCGTGCCGGATGGTTCCACCAATTTGTTCCGGACACGGTATTTTTCAATATCCCGATACACTCCGACTATCTTCAATCCCTGATCAGCCGCCAATTTCCGACAATCCGCTTCCTGCTCCGCCGGACTTGATTTCTCACCTTGATGTTCAGAAGATGTGCGAACATAAATCACTGCACGTGGTTTCATTGTTATCTCCAGATTACATGCCTTGCATGATCCAATTAGCGCTCACTCGGATATGACCTATCCGCGACTTGAATCCTGTTGTTCTGCCGGAAGGATTTGATCGATTTCCAGTTCCGCCCGTCGGCCACTGTCCACCATTGCTGGAAGTGCCGCCATTGCCGGTTGTATTCTCCAAAATGCCCAGTAGATGCAGGCGAATCGTCACGGTGAACTGGTGGTCTCGGTCAACGGAAACTTTTTCCACAAGGGTTTCAATAATCTGGCGTTTCAACTCAACGACTCTTCGCTGTTCAGCGGGATCTTCAGGCATGCGATGCAATGCCTGAATACCCTCCTTCAAATCAGCAAGATATTGCTGAACCTTTGCCTCCCAATCAACCAGCAATTGAGCATCAACCGCCTCCTGGATGGCATTCAGTTGCTTCTTTAGGTCCACCTCTCTTATGGACATATCCATCAACTGTTGATCCATGTCTGGCTCTGAAATTACCCCCTTCCTTGCCTGGGTAATCACCCACTGTCGGCCCAGGATCAGGTTGTCCAATTCCTTCTCAATGAATTCCTTGTCATTCCCACTTATCAGCGCATCCGTTTTCAACTCATCGACAAGAAGCTTCGCCTGTTCCAGAAGAAGTTCGGGGTGATTAATGGCATTGCAGACCTGCCGCCAGACATTTCGATCCGCCTCGGAGTTTTTTACAGTACGCGGACAATCAGGGGATACAAGTTCGTCGTGTTTGCAAAGACAGGTGTAATTGCCCCGAATCCTGCCGACTTCCCATTCACCATCCCATTGGTCACGGGATGATTTCGAGATGCGAATACCCATCTTGTAACCACACGGGCAGTAAAGCAAGCCCCGGATCAGAAAATCAATTTTTGGAACTTGTTGCGACGGGAAGATATAACTCTCCCTCAACTCCATGAATTTTCGATAGGTATCCATATCCAGGATGGGGATAAGCTTCATTTGAAATCGTTCCCCTTCCCGGCTCTGGGTTTTGACTCCCCTGGCATAGTCATTGGCGCCATGCAGAATTCCCTTAAGGCTATTGAAGGACCACGGTATACGGCGAATAGCCGTCGTATCCTTTTGAGGGGCATTTGCCGCAATCAAGCGTCTGCGCATCTCGCGCATCGAAACGCCCGCGATATACCAGGCAAATATCTGCTGGACCCATTTCGCCTCATCCGGAACCACTTCAATTTGTTCCCCCACACGGCGATAGCCATAACGATCCTGACCCGAATTCGCCTTGCCAGCCTTGAGGCGCGCCTTCACCCCCATCGTCATGCGTTCCTTGATATTCTCCAGTTCCACCTGGGCAAGCCAGGCTTTCAGAGGAGCCGTTGCCGGATCAAAGGTTTCGAGCGCCAGCATGATGGTCAGGTTATGCTGTTGGATCGTTTCAAGAATCAACAGCATTGCCCGCATGCCGCGGTAAAGCCTGTCCTCCCGCCACGCAAGGATGACATCGAACTGATCATCGGCGGCATCGCGAAGCATTGCCAGCATCGCAGGACGGTCATAGCGCGTCCCGGAGGGCTCCACCCATTTATTTTTGACGCGATACCTTTCTATATCGCGATACACATTGACGACCACCAACCCCTGCTGCGCGGCAAACCGACGGCAATCCGATTCCTGCTCGACTGGACTGCATTTTTCGCCCTGTTGTTCGGAGGATGTGCGCACATAAATCACTGCTCTTTTACCCATAGAAAACTCCATACTGTTGTTTTGTTTGTTTCGTTCCGACACTTGAAGGGATCATGGCTGGATGGATCCCTTCAAGTCATTCCCAACATCTACAGCTGCGACTTGACCAACGCCTCCCGGAAAAGCTGGTCACCCAACACCTGGGTTTGCTCCTCCTGGGTCAACCCCAATCTGGCAGTGACATCAAAAAGAAGCAGTCCGACCGAGTCTGGAACAGTGATCAGGCTGTCCCCATCCGCAGCCTGCTCCCATTCCTGTCGCAGAACGGAGAGGTTTGCGAGAGCAAATGCCCTGTCCGGCATGACCACCTGGGTGGCCTTACGAGTCAAAAATTGAACATCCATAGGTTGTCTCCTTGTTTGGGCGTTTCACTTCCCCCAGCCGGAAAGCAAAACGCCCCGATGGAATCCCACCAGGGCGTTTGCAGAGGCTATAATACGAATAGCCCGTCTACCGCTAGTACCGGTGGGTTGGGTCAGGGCGTGTATCGTGTTCCAGCACTTTACGCGCCCGTTATTCGGTGCAAATACATTTTATCAGTAAAATGTATTTTTAACAAGCAAACAACGGTTCGTGTAAAAAGAACTTACTTTTTGATTACTTTGGGACCGTGCCGCCTATCCTCGGATTTTTCCGCAGTTTTCAGATAGGACAGCAGGGACTTTTTACTGATTGCCCAGACCGGACCAAATTTGTGGGCAACCACCTTCCCCGCTCGAACAATGATGCGCAGATATTCGGCATGATAACCGCTCAATTTCGACGCTTGTTGGATTGTCAGCCATTCATCATCAGTCATTATTTGCGCTCCAACAGGGAATTATACCTGTCGTTCACAGCGAGGGATACGCCCAGTGTATTAAATTTTCAATCGATACAAACTTTGTATGACCTCCAAAATCAGCCATCTATTATTCATCATGGCTTACGACATTCTTCTTCCTTCGCCGTGGCTGACGAGTCTGCTGATCCGGTTTTTGGATCTGCTTGTTCCATCTTTTCATCCGCAGCCTGGCGGCGCAATCGAACTTTTCGACCGTACTCTGCGATTGCTCTGAACATCAGTCGCAGGGCAATGCGATCTGCATCCAGTGGTGGAGGATTGTTTTCCAAGATCATTCCTCCTGCATTTTCATTTTCATCATGACAATACTTCCTCTTCATTCAATGTTGTAGTTCCCCTTTGTTTTACATGGCGAGAGTCAAGTATGAGTTCAGTATGTTTGATAATTTGATTATGAAAATTCAGATCCAATGCCTAAAACAAAAAGCGAAATAACCATCGGAGCACATATTTCTTATAAATAAAGTCCGATTTATCGAATTTCAAAAATGAAATTAATTTTTACCTTCTTTGTGGAATTTTCATAAGGTAAAATCTCCCCCCCATGAAACTTTTGTCTCTCATCAGAGCCAAAAAATATGGCTCACCCAAAAAGATGATTTTGCTCGCCCTGCTCAAGATTGCCCTTGTGGGATTGTTTTTGCAAATCACATGGTCTTATCACAGTCTTGAAAGCGGACTGGGCGCAGCGGTGGCACAAGTTGCCATCATGTATCATGTTGTTCTGTTGATGATATTGGTCGTG
>JAKOVF010000041.1 GCA_029782225.1 Chloroflexota bacterium
GCTGGAAGATGCCGACCTCAAAGAGGCGTATGAGAAGTTACTGGCCGGGCTGGGACCGAAGGCACGCCTGCGCGCGCTGGTGATGGGCGATATCCTGAAAGCGCCCCAGATCAGCTCGCTGGACATCTTGAATTTCGACCCTTCCGTGGGCGGGACGATCCGTGTAACGGCAGAAGACAATGTTGGAGTATGCCGCCTGGAGTTGTATATCCAGGACGAGGTCAGCGGCGCAGAGCTGCTGAATGAACAGAAGGTCATGAACGGCAGCACCGCCACGTCAGTCGAATGGGAGCATGTCATGAACGTGGAAATACCGGAAGGTCATCAGGCCATGCTGCGTGTGAGAGCCTTTGACCTGGCCGGCAACCAGGGCGAAATGACCCAATACTTGAACTGAGCACAGCCTCATAACCAGTGTCATTGCCCCGTGCCTTCATAGAATGAATGATGAAAGGCACGGGGCAATGACATAAAATGGAATCATGACAGGAATGTGATTTTCAGCCCGTTGCCTCATAAATTCGTTTTTGACATGCTATCCACCGTGGGATTAACCAGGATTGGGAAGAGATATTTAAACTTGAGGATTTC
The DNA here is from genome assembly GCA_029782225.1 of Chloroflexota bacterium. GTDB lineage: Bacteria > Chloroflexota > Anaerolineae > Anaerolineales > Villigracilaceae > JAKOVF01. Next base: position 592 of record JAKOVF010000041.1, read on the forward strand.
TACAAATCTTATGTGGAGTGTGGGGGTGAGCTTCAGTCCCAGCGTACCCGCGGCCGCTACACTCGTCTCGCCGAATGGGACAACGACAAGCACCCCGACCTACACCTGGAACAAAGTGAATGGATCAACGTATTATTATCTGTATGTAAATGGTCCAAGTGGAAATGTGATCTCAAAATGGTACACCTCTGCAGAGGCCAACTGTGACAGCGCCACCAGCACGACCTGTACCATCACACCCACGACCACTCTGGCCAATGGTTCGCACACCTGGTGGATCCAGACGTGGAACCCGATCGGGACAGGTCCCTGGAGCACTGCCATGTACTTCACGGTGCAATCGCAGGGATATGCTCCCAAGAAGGTGCTGGCAGCGCCAGCCGTGATGGATACAGTGGTCGCAACCTTCACCTACGATGGGGATGGCAACCGCGTCTCACAGACCATCGGCGGTGTGACCACGTACTTTGTGGGCAATTACTATGAAAAGACAGGCAGTACCATTACGAAGTATTACTATGCAGGGACACAACGCGTAGCGATGCGGAACGGTAGCACGCTCTCCTACCTGCTCTCCGATCATCTCAGCTCGACCAGCATCACGACCAACAGCAGTGGGACTCTGGTTTCAGAAGTGCGCTACAAAGCCTGCCCCCTTCGTTCCACTTCGGGGGTGCTTCGCGAGGGTGAGACGCGCTACACGAGCGGGACTATGCCAACGAAGTACACCTACACCGGTCAATACTCGAACGTGAGCGATTTTGGGTGGATGTACTACAACGCCAGATGGTATGACCCTTATCTTAACCAGTGGACCCAGCCTGATTCGATTGTACCAGACCCATACAATTCACAAGACTACAACCGCTACAGTTATGCCCGAAATAATCCTCTCAAATACACAGACCCATCAGGGCACGATCCTTGGTGGTGTGAAACGGCTGATTGTGAACTAAAGTATGTATATCGAAAAGGTGCCCAGCAGGTAGTTGACACAATGAATCTGCTGAAGGGTGGACGCAAAGAGGCACTTGGTTATATTGCGACTCTTAAAGGCATCCACTTGGCGCCGGGCGATCATTGGAATTATGCTGAGTACATATCGTTCCACGATGGCACAGATTCGATTACGCTTGGGTGGACTCCGAGTAATGACAGCGACGCAGGCAATCCATATTATGACAAAAACGGAAATTTGCAAAATGCTGATGATCAATCAGTTTTCCTTACTGGTTCAGCTTTTGACAATTGTAGTAGTGATGCGAATTGCATAATTAGGATTATGGCTCACGAAGCTGGGCACTCGTGGATTGAACTCAAAGCAGAGCAAACGGCCACAGTTGATAATGCTGGCATAAAGCGGCTGGTAGGCGTGACACATCAACAAGAAGAAATGTATGTAGACATTTTGGCTCAGCTTAGATTTGGCAGTTTGGACCCTTCAACTGTTGATGGATATCGGCATGCAGAGGATGAGTTGCGAAATTCATTAGAGAGTTCCTTAGGAATCGATTTGAGTAACATTGGGCTGCAAATTTTCGGAGAATGAGGCTAGGAATGAAACGGACACAGAAAACCCTATACATTGTCATTGTGTGCTTTTGTTTAATAGTGTTGATGGCATGTAATAAGCAGCGTGTTATACAAAACAACACCTCTTTGGCTAGTGCTTCACCAGTATCAATAGTTACCCTCCAAGCGCTTTCTACTCCGTTAACTGCGTTCGAGTATCCAAGTCAGGTAACTGATGGCAATGTGTTGTTTTCGGCCACAAGTGAAGATCTAGGCTGCCACAATGTCAATAGCCCATTTCGAATAAAATTGATTTTTACAAATCTAACGGATAAATCAATAAGATTACCAAATCCTTTTGTTATTGCTGCCAATCGACACGGGGAAGGCGGGAACGTGTCCCCATTTATTACAAGCAAAGATGGGTCTGATGTGTACTCTTTAGCAGATACGCAATTTGTCGATGTTTTCGCCACTCCGTCCAATAGTTATTACGAATTGCCACCGAAACAAACTGTAAATTTTACAATCGACTATTTTTTTCCCAGTCTCGTTGCTCAAATAGAAACAGACGAGATCAAAAGTTACATTACTCCTACCCCTGCTCAGTATTACATCAGGTTCGTTTACTCAGAACCTCAGCGTGATATGGACACTTGGTATGGAGCAATAGGCTCCAATCGGATTGAAATTTGCATCCTCAATTGAAGAATGGGTGCCCTTTCCGGGTGGCGCATATGTCCGTACCACAGCCAACGCTTGGCGCAGTTGGCTTGCAATGTCTAGCCGTTCTTCCAAGCACATCTCAGGCAGTTCCAATCTCTCGATGAGTTGAAATAGTCTTGCTGGTTCCTGCACCTTAACATCTTCAATACCTTCTGGCTCAGACGCGATATCCAATCGTTGCTCCACTCTTTCCATCGCAGCGAAATAATCATCTGCCACCGTCTGGTCATGGGCGCGGGCATAGATCATGGTGGTGCCGAGTTCCTTGTGTCCCAAAAACCGCTGGATGGAGGTGACGCGGCAGCCTACATTGAGCAATTGCGTGGCGCAGGTATGCCTCAGCCGGTGAGGATAGACCTTCACGCCTACTTGTTCCCCTGCATATTTGAGCCTGTCCCGAAGAATATCCTTCTTCAAGGGTGCGTTGCGATACAGGAAAACATGATCGCCGCTGCCTTCCCCTCGTACTGCCAGATACTCCTGCAAGGCATGGATGGCGGTCTCGGTGAGATAGACTGTGCGGTCTTTCTTGCCCTTGCCATCCCGCACAGAGAGCCGTTTTTGGGGCAGGTCCAGGTCTTCCAGGCGCAATTCCTCCACTTCTCCCGTTCTCATCCCACCCTGCCAGAGCAGATAGAAGGCAGCCCGCACCAGCAGGGCAAGCCTGCGGTGACTGGCAAGTTTGGCTTCCTGCACATTTTGCTCCACTTCCTCGCGCAGTTTCTTTACCTGCTCATCGGTGAGATAGCGAGGCAGGGGATCTGGCTGCTTGAGGCCCGGGATGCGCAAAAGCGATTGTGGCACGCTGTATCCTGACTCCTGCAAGAAGACCAGGAAGGTGTGGAAGTTCCGCAGATCGTTGTTCACGCCGGAGACCGAGTAGCCTTCCCCCAGCCTGTGATCCACGTAGTCCAAAACATGCTGGCGCTTCAAGTCCTTGAGTTCCTGCACGTTTCTCTCTTCCACAAAGAAGTGCCACATCCTGAGATGCCCGCTCCAAAACCTGCGGATATTCTCTTCCACTCTGGCATCCCGCCAGTTCCGCTGCATGAGGCGCTGGTATCGCTCCAGTTCGCTCACCACCCAGGGCGGCAGACCTGCACTCACACGAGTTGAGTCAAACGGTGTGATCTGGCTTTCTTCCCCCAGCCCGCGTTGGAGCCTGAGAAAACGGCGGAACTTCTGCAAGGAAATACGACACTTCATGATCCAGCTTGCACCGAGCTGCTTGGCTTGGACATACTCCAACGCACAATCCAAATCCTTGTCCGGGTCCAGTTCGGAGTGTGGTTTGAGAGTCAAGCCAAACACGTGTCCTGCCATGGTGAGGTGATACATGTTCGTGACCATCTCGCTGTTTCCACCCTCGATGAGCCAGGCGCGATAACGTTCGAGCAGCTCGATGTTTTCCTTAGGCCAATGAGAGGTGGGCGAGGGACGTGGTGCGCCTTCGGGCAAATGTTTCCCACGGGCATAGCGCAAGGAGCGATCATAGTACGCAGCGACAGAGAACGCTTTAGGGGTGGGCATAGATCCACCCTTCGAGCTTTTCGCAGGCAGCATAATAATCCGCGCAGACCTGCTTATCATTGGCCATGACATAGGTCTGCGTGCTCTCGATCCAGCGATGTCCCATGAGCTTCTGGATAGAGGTGATCGGCGCATCGGCATTAAGCATGTCATTCGCGAAAGAATGCCTCAAACGATGGGCAGTGATCTGAATGCCTGCCATCTCGCGATACTTCAATAGGCGGTTGTGAATGGAGGTGGTGGAGAGTCCCTCTTCCAGATAACTGAGAAAGACGAACTCGCTCTTCACGGATGGACGTTCTGCGAGATATTCTCGCAGGGCAGTTTCTGCCTGCTTCGAGAGATACACACCGCGTTCCCGCGAGCCTTTCCCTCTTGCAACAATCCGTGGATACTCCTCGTCCAGAAACAAATCTGTGAGTTGCAAGCTCGCGACTTCACCGATGCGAAGACCACACCGGAGCATGAGCAGAAACATGGCGCGGTCTCGCTTGTCCGTGATGACAGCAAAGAACCTCTTCAAATCTTCGTCTGGTACCGGGCGCGGCAATCTTTCATGCTCGCGCACATGATGTCTGCGCACGATGACCGGGCAGACCAGATCTTCACTTTCTGCGGCAAGGAAACCATACAGCGATACCACCGATGCCAAACGGCGATTGATCGTGCTGGGCTTAAATCCATTCTCACTTTGCACGCCAACAAACTGGTCTATGTCTTTGAATGTGATTTCCGCAGGTTCGCGATCCCCTACGATCTCGATGAAGAAGCGCAGATCATAGCCATAGTCCTTCCATGTCCTAGCCTCTGGACTGCGTCTGCGAGTCCAGTTGACGAACCGTTCTATTTCCGATAGCATACGAACACCTCCTGAGATGCAGAATTTTGGTTGGGTAACCGCATTCTACTCTTGGGAGGTCTTGCTCCCTCAGAGAACGGGACTGGTTAAGATAAGTGATCGTCGTTAGGACGCATGGCTCAGGCAGGGCTTTCTCAAAGTAAGAGAGCCAGAGCCTTGTCAGGGTGAGCAGCGAAGAAGCGTCTAGCAGAAGGAATGAAGGGGAAGTCGGAGGTGGCGATCAAAGCGAGAACGAGATTGTTCAGGATGGCCATGTTGTGACCTGCGGAATGTTTTTTGAAACGGGTTTGGTCTTCGTGCAAGGTGACATCGCGGGGGTAATGT
>JAKOVF010000052.1 GCA_029782225.1 Chloroflexota bacterium
CAGCCGTTCTTCGTAAGCACAGTGCAACATTCCATGCACAAGAGAGAACATGATGAAGCTGACCGTTACCGACCTCGGCAAACAATATCGCAGTGACCTTTGGGGATTGAGAAATTTCACGCTTGAAATCAAACCTGGAATTTTGGGTCTGCTCGGCCCCAACGGCGCGGGCAAATCCACTTTCATGCGGATGCTCGCTACCATCACGAAGCCTACCGATGGAAGAATCCTGTGGAACGACGTGGATATTGTCAAATCGCCTGATACGATGCGCGCCGTGCTCGGCTACTTGCCGCAGGATTTCGGTGTCTACCCCAATCTCAACGCGGTGGAATTTCTCGAATATATGGCGGCCATCAAAGGCCTGGACTCCGCCACCGCAAGGAAACGCATCGATGAGCTCCTTCAGCTTGTGAATCTGAAGGATGCCGCGAAGCGTCCGCTGGGTGGGTACTCGGGCGGCATGAAACAGCGCGTGGGGATCGCGCAGGCCCTGCTTAACGATCCACAGTTGCTGATTGTGGATGAACCAACGGTTGGGCTGGACCCGGAGGAACGCGTCCGCTTTCGTAATCTGCTATCCGACCTGTCGGGTGAAAGAATCGTGATCCTCTCCACGCATATTGTTTCGGATGTGGAGGCGACAGCCACACGCATCGCGCTGGTGAACAAGGGTCAGCTCTTATGCGAGTCCGCGCCGGAGAATCTCCTGCGGGAACTTGAATGCAAGGTCTGGGAATGGACCGTTTCCAGCGACGATCTGACCGGCATCAAGCAAAGTCACATCGTCAGCGGGACGATCCGAAGAAGCGACGGCGTACAGGTCCGCGTGGTCAGCGCGACCCAGCCTCAGGCGTCCGCGCGCAGCGTGAGCGCGAATCTCGAAGATGCGTATCTCTTCTTCGTCGGGAACAAACAATGAGCGCCTTGCAAGTTATCTACCATCTGGCGCGCGCCGATTTTCTGGAGCGCGTGCGCCGTTATAGCTTTTTGGTAATGCTGGGCCTGGTGGTGCTGCTGGGCTATCAAACGGCCATCGGCAACATGCGGCTGCAACTCGGTCCATATCGCGGGGAGTTCAATTCCGCCTGGATCGCCGGGATGATGTCTCTGATCGCCACATTCTTTTTGGGTTGGTTCGGGTTTTATCTGGTCAAGGGATCAGTGGCGCGCGACCGTGAAACTGGCGTCGGACAGATCATGGCGACCACGCCGATGTCGCGTCCGTTCTATATGCTCGGAAAATGGATCAGCAACTTCGCGGTCTTGATGACGATGATCGTCATCCTCGTCATCTTTGGATTCATCATTCAACTCATCAACGCTGAAAGTGCGCAAGTCGATCTGGGTGCGTATCTTTCCCCATTTGTCTTTATCGTCATGCCGCTTATGGCGATGGTCGCGGCGGTGGCGGTTTTGTTCGAAGCCATCCCATTTTTATCGGGCGGTTTTGGGAACGTGGTCTACTTCTTTGCGTTTGTGATGATCATCCCCTTCACCATGGAATCCAGGATCATCAAAACGAATCCCGCGCTTGAACCACTTGGCATGGCATTGCTCAAAGAGGATATGTCTCAGGAAGTCCTGCAGGTCTTCCCAGATTACAACGGCAGCTTCATGCTCGGCGGGATGGATACTCCGATCACCGGCGTATTCACGTGGACGGGCATCAACTGGACTCCATCTGTCATTGCGACGCGTTTCAGCTTAATCGGCCTGGCCATCCTGGTGACATTGCTCGGCGCGCTGTTCTTCGACCGTTTTGATCCCTCGCGCAGAAAACCCCGCAAACTGAAAAGTACCGCTTCCCTCTCGACGTCTGAGCCTGCTCCCGTTTCTCAGGCCCTGCCTGCCGTTCAACTCACTCCTATTAACCTCGCTGCGAATCGATTTAGTTTCGCCAACGTTTTACTCGCCGAATTGAAGCTGCTGCTCAAAGGTCAGCGCTGGTGGTGGTACGTGGGCGCGGCCGCGCTCATCATCGCCTGTCTGACAAACTCCATGGAGATGACGCGCCAATATTTGCTGCCCATCGCCTGGGTCTGGCACATTCTGCTGCTCTCACCTCTCGGCAATCGCGAAGCGCGCAACAACGTTCAGCAACTGGCTTTCTCCTCTGCCGCGCCGATGTGGCATCAACTCCCCGCGCAGTGGATTGCGGGCCTCATCGTCACCCTGGTCATGGGCAGCGGTGCCGCGCTGAAGTTCCTGTTCAGCGGCGACTCCGTTGGTTTACTGGCGTTCCTCTCCGGGGCGTTCTTTATCCCATCTCTGGCGCTCTCACTCGGTGTCTGGAGCCATTCGAGTAAACCCTTTGAGATTGTGTACATTTCACTCTGGTATCTGGGACCGCTCAACAAAGTGCCGGGGTTGGATTTTATCGGCGCACAAACAAACGGACGACCTGAATTCTTCATCCCATTCTCGCTTGCACTGATCGCCTTCGCATTCCTTGGCAGGTCAAGACAATTACGGAATTAATTCAAGGTATCACGTTACAACACAAAACACATGACCCACCTGAATCATGAGACTTGAGGTGGGTCGGTGATTTAAAAGACGTCCGGATTAGATCCGGGGGTAATCAGGTCTTGTATTTCAGGCACTCATCGCTTTTACATTTTGTGTCTGATAACGTTTCAGTCCTTTCCAGCCAATCAGCATCTTTTGCTCCTCGTCATACAGCCGCAGGGACAGGGATTTGAGGCTGGCCGGTATCGTCAGCGGCTTCACATGGAACAGCGGGTTTTCGTAATAACATTTGGGCAGGTTGTAGTTGGGAATCTTCGCGCTCAGGTGATGGATGTGATGAAAACCAATGTTCCCGCTGAACCATTGCAGGATGAGCGGCAGCTTGTAGAAGGAACTACCCTGCAGTCCTGCCTTCGCAAATTCCCAGCCGTCCTGGCCGTCCCAATAGGAGGGATCAAAATTATGCTGAACGTAGAAGAGCCAGATCCCGATCGTCGAACTGATCATGATGATCGGCAGCTGCACCATGAGATACGTCTTCCATCCGATCAGCCAGCACAGCAGGGCAATCACAACGGCCAGGGAGAAATTGGTCCACCAGACACTGGCACGTTTACGTTTTCCCTGCAGGGGAGGGATCCGCTGGGCAATCACAAAGACCAGTAATGGGCCGACGCCCAGCAAGGCAAAGGGATTCCGCATAATGCGATAGGCGGTCTTCTTCCACCACGGCGCGGCGAGATATTCCCGTACCGTCATGGTGTACACGTCGCCGGTGCCGCGCCGGTCAAGGTTACTGGACGTGGCATGATGAATGGCATGATCGTGCTTCCAGCGATAATAGGGAGTGAAGTTCAAAAAACCGGTGATCCTTCCTACGAAATCATTGGCCTTCTGCGATTTGAAGAAGGAGCCGTGTCCGCAATCGTGGAAGATGATAAAGGTCCGCATCAGGAAACCGGCCGCGAGGACAGACAGCCCGAGTGTGATCCAATAGGAGATTTTGACGCTCCAGACCATCAAACCCCACAAAACAAAATAGGGGATGAGAGTGTTTGCCATCTGCCAAAGACTGCGCCCCAGGTGAGGTTTTGCATATTTGGCAACAATCGGCTGCCAGCGGAGACGCTCCGGAGCCTCTGATTCATTTAGATTTTTACTCATTGTTTTGCCTTCCGTTCTGTTGGTTGAAAAGTTTTATCCCCACTTGTGAAATGTTTACTTGAAAACCCGCACTTTTGATGATACGAACGAGTTTGCAGTAACCAGGATACTTAATAGTATACAAGATTTATCCGATTTTTGGATTAATACAGGGATAGAGAATTCGCGCACCAAAATTCATCTTCCAGGAATACAGTTGCACATATACTACCGTGAGTGGAGTAAAGGTTCACGTGAGGCAATTCTCACGTGTATTGAGAATTCCATGGAAATCGTGTTCGAGCTGGATAAAGTCACTTTTGAGGGGCTGAGAAACTGGACGATTTTAAGGAAGCTGAGCTATATTATGGGCATGACAAATCATGTGAACAATCAGCAGGCTCTCGGCATAGACGTAGGTGGATCAGGCATCAAAGGTGCACCCGTAGATCTGGAAACAGGCGCGCTGTTGGCGCCGCGCATCCGTATCAAGACTCCGCCCGAAGCAGAACCTAAACCCGTTGCAGAAGTCGTCGCACAGATCGCGCGCTCCTTCAGTTGGACCGGTCGCATCGGGATCGGCTTTCCTGCGCCGATCAGGAACGGGGTCGCACTGATGGCAGCCAACATCTCGGAGAAATGGGTTGGTACAGACGCGGACGATCTATTCACTCACGTCACTGGCTGTGACTGCACAATGATCAACGATGCCGACGCCGCCGGGCTGGCTGAGATGAGATTCGGCGCGGGCCGCGGTCAAAATGGGACCGTGATCATGATCACGTTGGGGACAGGCATTGGCACGGCAATATTCTTCCGCGGGCAGCTTCTTCCCAATACAGAATTCGGGCATCTGGAAATCAACCGCCGGGAAGCAGAGCATCGCGCCTCCGACGCCGTCCGCCAGCGTGAGAATCTGTCCTGGAGAAAATATGCCAAGCGATTGAACCGGTATCTCACGGCCATGGAAAAACTCTTCTGGCCGGACCTGTTCATTATCGGCGGCGGGATCAGCAAAGAGTCGCAAAAATACCTGCCCTGGCTCACGGTTTCCACACCCGTCGTCACAGCTCAACTGCTGAATGAAGCGGGGATTGTCGGCGCGGCGCTGGCGGTCACGGCAAAATAGAAAGTGACCGATGTCTCAAAACGATTCCCGCACGGTCTGGTCTTCTGAATCTGGAGACTTGCGCAAGAAACAGACGGAGAAACCGGCGGGCAAATCCCTGCCCCCGGAAAAGCAGACCGCCTATCTCCACCGGGACTCCAAAGGCCGCGGAGGCAAAGGCGTTACGCTGATCAAAAACCTGGTCCTTTCTGAAGCCGACATGAACGTGCTGGCAAAGCAGATCAAACAAGCCTGCGGCACAGGTGGGACGGTCAAGGATGGCGTGATCGAAATCCAGGGCGAGAATCGTAAAAGGATTGCAGATGCTCTGATAAAGTTGGGATACAAAGTCAAGCTGGCAGGTGGATGAACACAGGGCAATCCTTATCAATTCTGTAAACACATTTTATTCGAGAATCGGAGATACTTGGGCAAATATCATGCTGGTGGCTTTGGCCGGATTGTTTCGGGAATGTGGCTGAGCCGAAGGCAATACACCGCATCTGCAAAGCCGGGGCTATTCCAGCACAAATTCATCATTCGCACAATGGAGCAAACATGGAAACTACACTACAACCTTCGTCGCAGGATCTTCGAACCAACATTGGAAACATCGAAGCCATAGAACTATCTGTCATAGGTTTCATTCTGTGGGGCCTTTTGGCAATGATGCCAGCTGATGAGACCTTTTTCAACCTGGTCATGTTTCTAGTGATCACCGAGGGTGCTTTGCTCGGCTCGTGGCTAATCTACAATCTCTATATTCGCATTGCACGCGCAAGTGGCAGGCTGGTGGACGTTGGGATCTGGGTCTTCGCGACATCGTTAACAGCCAGCTATACCTTCTGGGCCTGGACTATCCTCGATGTGAATCGCTGGCTCGTCACCAAGTTGCTCTATCGAGGTGAGGCTCCTGTTGAATATGCCTGGAGCTGGCGATCCAAGCAGGTCCGCAAACTGTGGGAACAGGCACATAAAGCTAAATAAGCTCGCAAGAACAAATTACATAATGCGCCCCGGAAACATATCCGGGGTGCGTTCGTTCTTACAAATGCCTATCATGAATGGACTATAATGATTCCATCTCCCGGCCGTTCAAGCAGCACAGAGGCTATGAATGTCCCTCACTCCATCATCTACAAGGGTATTGGTCACCGGCGCGAGCGGATTTATCGGCTTGCACACCGTTCTCGCGCTTTTGCAGCTCGGCTACCAGGTCCGTGGAACCGTGCGCTCGGACCAACACAAAAAGGGTGTGAGAGAAGCGCTATCCAGGCAAGTCTCACTCGATCGCCTTGAACTGGTCCGCGCGGATTTGCTAAAAGATGACGGCTGGAAGGAGGCTGCCGAAGGCTGTGATTATGTTATCCATGTCGCGTCGCCCTTCCCGGCCGAAGAGCCCAAAAACCCAAATGAGTTAATTGTCCCCGCTCATGATGGGACACTGCGCGTGTTGCGTGCGGCCCAGGCAGCCGGTGTTCCGAGGCTGGTGCTCATTTCATCGGTGGCAGCGATCGCGGGTGGTCATGAGGGTGAAAACCGAACGTTCGATGAATCAGATTGGACAAATCTGGAGAAGTGCCGGTCCAGTTATTCGATCAGTAAGACACTGGCAGAGCGCGCCGCCTGGGATTTCATCCGCACTGCTAAAAATCGTACAGGCATGGAAATGGTTTCGATCAACCCCACCAACGTCTTTGGGCCCCCGCTGGATGGACGTCGCTTCACCTCGACGGAATGGTTCCGCACCCTGATGCGAAGTGAAGTCCCCGGTATATCCCGTACCCAACTGAACTTTGTAGATGTGCGCGACGTAGTGGATATGAGCGTGCGCGCCATGATCACTCCCGCGGCGGCGAACAAGCGCTTTCTTTTGAATGCCGCGTCCATCCCAATGGCCGAGTTTGCAGAGATCCTCCAGCACAACTTTGCAGACCAGGGCTATAAAGTTCCGACACGCGTCGTTCCAGACTGGATGGTACGCTTGGTTGCCGTGCTCATGCCAAAGGTCCGGAACGTGGTGGATCAGTTGAACTGGACTTACACCTTGTCCACTGAACGAGCGCGTTCGATTTTGGGCTGGCAGGCACGTCCCTATCAACAAACCGTGGTGGACATGGCTCAGGGCATGATCGAACAAGGACAAGTCTAAATATTTGGCGCAGGAAATAGATAGTGGACGTAATCTTCGACTGGTGCGTGGGAGTATTGGTCTACTGGGCACATGTTTTTGGCATCACTTATAAACAGATCAACGTCTGGGTCTTCGTTATCATCTGGCCGATTCTGACGATTGTGTTGATCGGCATTATCCTCCGCCAGCAAGCGAAGATTCGGAAATTATCGAGGCCGAGGTAGGGGGAATCACTTATGGTTTTGCATATCAGCGTGGAAAGGGCAAGGGTAGAATTCCAGCACCATCATGCACCTGTTTTTTGTGACACAACTCGTACAGTGACATCGCTGTTGGCTTTTTGATCTTCTTGAAGTGCCGATTCTTAATGTTACCTCTTCTGAAAGGAGCAACACCATGCAAAGCAAAGTCAGCCAGGAAATCATCGATGAAGATGAGCCTACCGCTGCTGAGAAAAACCTTGAAAAAGTGATCATGAAATCTGAACAAATACAGGAGAAGATGAGTTCCCGAGGGCCGTTGAGCCGCTTTATCGACGACGGCAAAGTATTGATCTCCCTGGTCAAAGATTATCGGGCCGGGCAATACCGCCGGATCCCCTATGGCACAATTGCCGCGGTAGTCTTCACTTTGCTGTACGTGTTCAACCCTCTGGATCTATTGCCGGATGTCCTCCCGTTCATCGGTGTATTGGACGATGCTACAGTCGTTGGAGCCTGTTTGTTTGCCATCGAGCGGGATCTCAGTGCTTATAAAAACTGGAAACAGGCAGAGGGTTTTGAAAGCTGAAAGAGAGACAGGCAGAGAAAGTGAACGCGGTTGCAAAAGCGCAGGTCATCGAACTGCTCAAGTCCTTCGGCTGAATCAATATCCTCCATCTCGGCGACCTTTTGACTGCCCGCGACACCAAGACCTATCTACTCTTGTGGACACGGATGTACAGCGCCCTGCAAAATGGAATGATCAATGTGAGGATTGTGAAATAATAATGCGCCTGCAATGAATTGCAGGCGCATCACTCTAAGCCTTCACCACGCTAAACTTTTCTTTTCCCACCCGATAATTTCCGCTCTGCTTCAGCACCTGATCCACTATCTCTTCGGGGACATCCACATATGAGAATTTATCTTCGATTCTAATTTTACCAATCGTATAGCCCGGTATATTTGCATGAAAGGCGATCTGACCGACAATGTCATTCGGGCGGATCCCGTTCAACTTGCCTTTGTTCAACTTCAAACGAACCATGCCTTCTTCATGCGAGGACGCATCACCACGACGCCCGCGCTTGCTTCCCATTGTGGGCATTTCGCGCCGTCCAAAGGACTCACGCTTGCCGCGCCCGAAATCCTTTTCCTGCTTCCCAAAGTCAGACTTCACTTCCGAGACTTCGGAAATTGGACGTTGCTTTTCATCTGCCCGCGCGATTTTGATCGCGGCCGCGGCAATGTTCAGCGGATCCTGACCTTCTGCGATTAACTGCTGTACCATCTCCAGTTCACGCTTGTATCGTCCGCGACCAAGCCAGATTCGGAGGTTCTCCACGACCTTTGATTCGCGATATTTGAGGATCTCTTCCGTGCTCGGCAATTCCCATTTAGTGATGGGCTGCTTGGTCAGCGCTTCCACTTCACGGAGACGGCGTTTTTCACGCGGCGAAAGCAATGTGATGGCGATGCCTGTTTTCCCTGCGCGTCCCGTCCGCCCGATGCGGTGGATGTACACTTCGGCATCATCCGGTAAGTGATAGTTGAACACGTGCGAAATATCTTCGATATCCAGCCCACGTGCGGCAACATCTGTGGCCACCAAAACTTTTAGTTGATTCGCGCGGAAGCGTCCCAGCACGCGTTCACGCGCCTGCTGATCCAGGTCGCCGTGGATGGCCTCAGCAGGGATGCCGCGCACGACTAGTTCGTTCGCCAGTGTAGCTGTTTCTGCACGTGTACGGGCGAAGATCAGCGCGCTCTTGATTGGCTCGATCTCGAAGAGACGCGTCAGCGCGTTCGTCTTGTCATTTTCATGGACGAGATAGTAGCGCTGCTCGGTCGTCGTCAGCGTCAGAGTCTCGCGTTTAATGGTGACCGATTGAGGGTCGTGCATGAAGCGGTCCGCCAGGTCCCGAATCCGCCTGGGCAGGGTGGCGGAGAATAAAGCGGTCTGTCTTTCCGACGAAGTTTCATCCAGAATCTTTTCCACATCTTCGATGAAGCCCATGTTGAGCATTTCGTCGGCTTCGTCGAGCACCACGGTGCGGATGCTTTTTAGATGAAGCGAGTTGCGCTCGATCAGGTCGAGTAAACGACCCGGCGTGCCAACCACGATATCCACGCCGCGGTTAAGAGAGGAGATCTGAGGGCCATACGGCTGACCGCCATAGACGGCGAGCACGCGTACGTTGAGATGCTTGCCATATTCGGTCATCGAATCGGCAACTTGCAAAGCCAGTTCACGCGTCGGCGCCAGCACAAGCGCCTGCACATTGCGTTGATGTATGAAGTTATTGAGAATGGGGAGAGCAAAGGCGGCGGTTTTGCCAGTGCCGGTTTGCGCCTGTCCAATCACATCGGCTCCCGTGAGCATGATGGGGATCATGGCGGCTTGAATGGGCGTCGGCTCGGAATAGCCAAGCTCGGTGATGGCCTGCGTCAACTCTGGACGCAGGTTTAAAGAAGTGAAATCGGTTGTCATCAATTTTCCTTTTTGTCATTGCGAGTTTTCGAGAAGCGATCTCAGCTAATACGAGGAGATTGCTTCGCCTGCTCGGCAGGCTCGCCATGACAAATGATACGGGATGTTTCGATGACTCCGTCTAACTTCCTTCTTGCTAATCAAAGTCTGCTTTTGCAAGCAGGCTCGCCCAACAAAAAAGCCCCGGCAGCTTACAACGGGGCATTCAGAGTTACCAAAACGATTCCCAGAAGTATTCGCTCCATATCCTAAGCCTAGTCGAAGGAGAGAGCGGCGGGAGTATAACACAAGTATGTCATTCTGAGTGCTTCGACAAGCTCAGCATAAACTCCACGACGAATCTCCTCTTAGCAGATGAGACCCTTCGGTCGGAGCAGGCGCTACCTCAGGGTGACACGATCTCTTTGCGATAGAACCGATACCTTTTATAAATCTGGGCGCCCATGTGATGTGCGAGCGGCCAGGTATCCGGATTCTCATCGCCAGTCAGCGAAAGGTCGGCCCAGTTATAGCCGCGGGCAACCGCCCGCTTTGCCATTTCATCAAAGAGGAGCAGCGCGAGACCGGTATCCCAATATTCAGGCACGACCACAGCACTCTTCAGGGACAGGCACTTCGGCTTTTTCTTTTGATATACTAACGCGCGCACATAATCCCACGGATACCGCAGTCCATTCAAATGGATCAATATCTCATTGAAATTGGGGACACCCGGAAAGAAACCCGCGGCTTTGCCATCCACCTCGGCAAATAGAATCAGGTCAAGATCGACCATGTCAAGCAGAGGCAGGATCATGGATTCAATGTCGCCGCGCGTGTAAGGCACGACGCCCGGCAGATGCTCCAGGCCTCGGTTCTGGAGATAGAGAATACGGTCAATCTCGGCATCTTTATCCTTGATACGCGCGCTGCGAACTTTGAAATGCGGATTCTTCGCGCGGACCCGATCCGCCAGCCGCATCAATCTCTGGACCTTAGGCTGCTTCAGATCCAGATCGATCGCGTAGGCCAGGCCATCCTCTCCCCACTTCTCGAAACCAAAGCACTCAAAGAACCTCTGATAATATGCAGGCTGATGCCCACAATAGATCGCCGGTGGACGATCGCGGCCCTCGATCAGGATGCCGCGCGAATCTTCACGGTCCAGGTTGAACGACCCATAAAACGACCTCATCTCCCGCGCCCGGGCCCATTCCTCCGCATGTTTGAACATTGCCTGGAACACAGCATAATCATTCACACATTCGACGAATCCAAACATGCACTCGGCAAAGCCTTTAAAGCGCGTATTGTTCTTTTCTTCCGCCAGGCAGAGCGTACCTGCAGGATGACCATCCTTCCAGGCGATAAAAAGCTCAGCAGTGCCATCCTTGAAAAAGAGACCTCTCTCGGGGTCGATCATTTTCCTGTGCTCCGGCAGCAGCGGCGGGACCCAGAGCGGATCGTCCCTGTAAATCTTCCATGGAAAAGTGAGGAAAATATGCCGCTCGCGTTTTGTGGTGACAGGACGAATTTCAATGGTCATGGGGTCTCTTATATGCTTTCCATCCATGAACTATACGGTGAGCAGCACGATTGCCAGGAGCACAAAAACGATCCCCAGCTGTTGGCTGCGCGAAATTTTTTCCTTCAAGATGAGCCATGCAAGAATGACCGTTGAGCCTGGATAGAGCGAACTCAAGACCGCGGCGATATCGAGGCGACCCGTCTTGAGCGCAAGGATATAAAAGAAATTTCCGCCCACGTCGAGGAGACCATTCAGTAGGACAACTGTCCACCCCTGGCGCGGGACGACGAGAGGCTCGCGTCTCCAAAGGACGAAGACCAGCAGGAACACCGTGGCGGTGACACGCGAGGCGATCATTGGCCAGTAAACCGCGGTGATCGTGCTCGTGGCAAAGTGCATCAAGACGAAATAGGAACCGAAGCCAACACCGGCAAGAAGCGGAAGCCGCAGATCGGAGAGGTGCTGCAAATGGAAACCCCTGGTTGCGTCGACCTGCGAGATCATCCAGACTGCCATCAGGGCGAGCCCGAATCCGCCAAATTGGAGGAGCGTCGGCAGACCTTCTGTCAGCGTGCCAACTGCCACGGGGAGCGCGGCAGCGATCAGGGCGGAGACCGGCGCGGCGATGCTCATCTGTCCATGTGCGAGGCTGTAGTACAGGATGAGCAGTCCCAGCGAGCCCATCGTGCCGGCCACTCCTGCGATCAATAACAAGTTTAGAGGGGGCAGTCCTTCCCGAGCAAAGAGTTCCGCGATGATGAGCGCGAGCAGCCCGATAAAGTCTGCATAGAAAACTGCGCGATACACGCCGAGCTTGCGGGAGGCAAGCCCGCCCGCGAAATCCCCTGCGCCCCACGAGAGCGCCGATGAAATGCCATAGAGAATGGAAAGCACAATGATGTTCCTTTGGTGGAATAGACCACAGACCCCGGACGATGGACAACAAAGTCCTCTATGGTCCGTCGTCTGTGGTCAGAATTATTTTCCTGCCGCTTTTGCTCTTTTCAGGACCTTCTGCGCGTTCCTGAGCAATGGCATGTCAATCATCTTACCATCCAACGCGAACGCGCCTTTTCCCTCCTTTTGACTTGCTTCAAATGCATCCACTACACGTCTTGCATGGACAATTGCCTCGTCACTGGGAGTAAACGCTGTTTGCACCGGCTCGACCTGCGCCGGGTGAATGACCTGTTTGCCGGAATAGCCCAGCCGCGCGCCGAACTCTGCTTCCGCGCGCACGAAGTCTAGATTTTTGAAATCTATCGTGACAATATCGATCGCCTGTAAGTCGTAGGCTGCACAGGCAGTAACCACCGCCTCGCGCGCGTAAAGCAGTTCAGTTGCCTCAGCCGTCCGCGTTGCGCCGATGGATGCGGCGTAATCTTCACCGCCAAAGATGATCGCATCCAGCCGCGGATGCGATGCAATCTCCTTCAAGTTCAAAACCCCTTTGGCGGTCTCCACTCCCACCAACATGCGGACCGAGTTGATCGGCCAGCCATACTTCAACTCCGCGGCTTCGATGATCTCGCTGCCCCATCGGATCTGATCGGGTGATTCAACCTTGGGAATCACAATGCCATCCGGGTGATAGGGCAGGACACTTTGAATATCATCCTTTTCCCAGCCCGAGCCAACCGAATTGATGCGGGCCAGTTTCTCGCTTCTGCCAAAATCCAGTTCCTGCAAAGCTTTCGCTATCGTCGCGCGTGCTTCTGCTTTGCGGCTGATGGCCACGCCATCCTCCATGTCTATGCAGATGCAGTCCACGCCAAGAGTGATGGATTTGGTGATCTTCTTCCAGTCGTCGCCAGGCATATATAGCAATGCGCGTCTCGAATGCATAGCCTCTCCAGAGTGAGTTAAAAGTGAAGGTTACAGGTGCAAGGTTGAGGGTTTGGCCCTTCGACTTTCAACCTTCGGCCTTTGACTTCTTCAAAAACATTGCTGTCCTCTCGAACTCCACCACCACCGTCCCATCTGACTTTTTGCCCCAGTGCCTGAAAGTGACAATCCCGGCATTGGGCCGCGACTTTGACTCGCGTTTTGCCAGCACTTCGGTCTCGGCGTAGATCGTGTCATTGTGAAAGGTGGGATTTGGATGGATAACTTTATCGTAGCCTAAATTCGCAATGATGGTCCCTTCACTAATATCCGACACTGTCAGACCGACGACCAGACCCATGGTGAAAATCCCATTCACGATGCGCTGACCAAACTCCGTCTTCTCCGAGAACTCTTCGTTGATATGCAGTGGCTGCGTGTTCATCGTCAGCACTGAGAACAACACATTGTCCATTTCTGTGATGGTGCGCCCGGCCGAATGTTTGAACTTCATCCCAACTTCAAGCTCATCGAAAAATTTCCCGGGCATTCAATCCTCCATCTCCACCAGGATCTGTTCGCGTTCCACCGTCTGACCCTGTGTCACATGCACGGCCTTCACCTTCCCATCTCTCAAGGCCTGGATGCGGATCTCCATCTTCATGGCCTCCAGCACCACCAGGGTTTGACCTGCCTTAACGGCATCTCCGACGCTCACAGCGACGCTTCGTACCTGACCCGGCATAGGCGCAGTCAATCCCCCGGCATGTTCGTGTCTGACGCCGGTCTTCGCGCCCGAAGTCTTCGTCAGCAGCGCGGTGTGACCATTGATCGTCACCCAGCGCTTTGCCATATCAGACGAAACATAAGCGGTGACACGCCTGCCATCGATCAACAAGTCCATTTTGCCATTTTCCGCGCGCAAGATTTCGACGCGCATGTCTTCGCTTTCAAAGGTGGCGCAGTAATAATCGCCGCAGGGCGTGATTTCCAGAGTTTGCGAATCAAATGTGACTTTCATAAATGCTCTTTGCTTGTCATTGCGAGGACATCCTTGCAGGGACAGAAACATTAATTCCTGTAATTATTCGCCTGCTTCCACGGGTTGAAGGGGTCGGTCTCATTGGCAACCGCCGATCTTGCTTTCGGGCCGGCAAACACGACATCTGCCAATGCCGCAGCAATGAGAAATTCCACGGTATGGAGTCTAGGAGCTTTCTCCTGAGTCGACAGCAAGCTGTCGGACTCCATAAACTTTGATTCGACCCAACTTGTTGAGACTTCTCCTTTGGCGAAATCTTCATGAGCCAGCACAGCTTGAAGAAAATCAATGTTGGTGGTCACGCCGTGGATGACAAACTCGCTTAGTGCAGCTTGCATTCGCTGGATCGCAGCTTCGCGATTCTCAGCATGGACAATTAACTTCGCCAGCAGGGGATCATAGAAATGGGTCACCTCATTGCCAACCCCGAACCCAGAGTCCACGCGGATGCCGGGGCCGTGAGGTTCGATGTATTGTAGGAGCTTTCCGGTGCTTGGGAGAAATCCATTTGCAGCGTCCTCGGCGTACACGCGGCACTCGATGGCATTTCCGCGCTGGGCAAAGTCTGCTTGCTTGAAAGGGAATTTCTCACCCGCTGCAACGCGGATTTGCCATTGGACGAGGTCGATCCCTGTAACAAGCTCAGTGATGGGATGTTCCACTTGCAAGCGGGTGTTCATTTCTAGAAAGTAGAAAGAAGAAAGGAGAGGATCGAAGATGAATTCGACGGTCCCGGCATTGTAATAATCCACGGCACGCGCGGCTTGGACGGCGGCTTCTCCCATTTGAGCGCGGAGTTCGGGCGTAAGCAAGGGTGAGGGAGTCTCTTCGATAATTTTCTGATGCCGTCTTTGTACGGAACATTCACGCTCAAAAAGGTGAATCAGATTTCCCTGCTGGTCGCCAAAGACCTGAAACTCGATGTGATGCGCGTTGGGAATGTATTTCTCCACTAATAACCGCTCATCACCAAAGGCATTGAGTGACTCGCGCTGTGCCGATTCAATGGCCTCGCCCAACTCGCCTTTCCCATTCACTACGCGCATTCCTTTGCCCCCACCTCCCGCTGCAGCTTTGACAAGCACCGGGTAGCCAATGTCCATTGCAGCCCGTCTGAAATCCTCTTCCGTTTCGAGTCCTTCAAAACCCGGCACGGTGGGCACGCCGGCCTTTTTCATCGTGATCTTCGACTCAGCCTTGTCGCCCATGGCGCGGATGGAGTTTGCGGAGGGACCAATAAAGGTCAAGTTGGCGGAGGCAACTGCCAGGGCGAAGGATGCGTTCTCGGAGAGGAAGCCATAGCCCGGGTGCACCGCGTCCGCTTTTGTGTGGAGCGCGGCCTGGATAAGTTTATCCACATTCAAATAGGAATCCTTCGGTTCAGGCTTACCAAGCAGAATCGCTTCATCTGCAAGCTGGACGTGCTGCGCATCCCGATCGGCCTCGGAATAAACGGCAACGGTTTTGATACCAAGCTCCCGACAGGCACGGATGATGCGGATGGCGATCTCGCCGCGATTGGCAATCAGGATTTTATTGAACATGGTGTAGAAGTTCCAATAATTCTTTTTCGCGTTCAGGTGTGAGACCCGCGCACCATTGATGATCGGCAGGACGAGTGCGCGCCCATTCCAATGTGTCGCGGACTGTATCCTTCAGCGGCGTGAACTTGAGTCCCGCCTGAAGTGCCTTCGTCACATCCACTTCAGCCGAGCCTGCGTCTTCGCCATCGTCGGGAAGCCAGACCGGGAGATCGCTCCACGGCTGGACATGATGCTTTCGGAGGAAATCCAGCGGCGCCCACTTGAAATTCGCGTCGCTGCCGCTGACCACCTTGCAGGTTTCGAGCAGGGTCCCCATCGTGAGATCGTGAGGAAGTCCGGTTGCGTTGAAAATGCCGCTCACGCTGTTTTGAATCAATTCGATGATGAAATCGGAAACGTCGCGCACATCACTCAGCTGCGTGACCACGTCGGGCCGGTCCGGTGCAAGTACGTCCGCGCCTCGCGCCACACGCACAGGCCAGTAGGTAAAGCGATCCGTCGGGTCATGCGGGCCAACGAGCAGGCCGGAACGGATGATCAAGGAGCGGATATTGAAAACATCCTGTACGGTCTTTTCGCATAAAGCTTTCAGCGGGCCATAGGTTTCGCCTGTGATCTCTTCAACCGTCTCATCCGGCAATCTCCCGACTGGATCGTTTTCATTGATTCCAAATTTGATGAAATCACGGTATACCGAAACGCTGGATATGAAAACGTATTGATCCACCGAGTCCTTCAAGGCCTCGGCGGACATCCGTACCACACGCGGGAGATACCCGCTGGTATCGATCACCGCATCCCAATTCCGGCCTTTGAGCTGATCCAGATCTCTTTCACGGTCGCCCCGAATCTTTTCGACGCGCGGAAATAAATCGGGATTCGTCTGACCACGGTTGAAGAGAGTCACTTCATGACCACGCGCTCGAGCCGAGTTGACAAGATGGCGCCCCAGAAACTTTGTGCCGCCGAGGATGAGAATTTTCATTTCTTTATTCTGGTTAGTTTCATTTCGACTGCTTTTGCTTCGCTGCCTTCAGGGCTGATGTTGTAGGCCGTGATGGTCAGGCCCTCGTCAGTCAATTCGACCTCCGTGCGCCAGCCCCAGTCTGGACCATCGCCTCCGGGATCAGGATAACTGCCGAGGACGAAGAATCCGTTTTCCTTCTCCTTGCCTTCACAGAACATGATAGCGGTATTGTTGTGGAACGAGTCCACCCACGAGGCTTCATATTGGTCTCGGGTCGTGTTGTAGCCAAAGGTGAACATGCCGTGCTGGGGTTCGCCGTCAATGGATGATTGGTAGAGGAAAAGTGCAAAGCGGCCTTCAAGCAAGAGTTGAATGGTGCCGACAATGGGAGCTTTGTCAGTGAGTTTATCTGGTTCAAGGCATAATTTGCTGGTGCCTCTCCAATTGCCAGCTAACTGTGCCAAGAGGTGATGAGGGCTGCCGTATTTTTTTGATTCTTCAAATGGCATAGTGAAATCCTTGGATATGTCATCCTGAGGGAGCGCAAACTGCGACCGAAGGATCTCCGGGTTGATGACAGAGATGCTTCGGGCAAAGCCTTCAGCATGACATGAACAACAGGAGATTGCTTCGCAACTTACGCCCGCAACGACATGTCACATGCGGAAAACTCCGAATCCGCCTTCTTCTTTTGGCGCGTTCAGAACAATGGATAAGGCCAACCCAAGAACCTGCCTCGTCTCGGCTGGATCAATGACACCGTCATCCCATAATCTCGCCGTTGAATGATAAGGGTTCCCTTCTCTTTCGTATTTCTCCAACAGCGGCTGTTTGAATTCATCGGCTTCGGCTTGCGAAAGTTGAGGTTTCCCTTCACGCGCAAGTTGGTCCTGTTTGATGGTGAGCAGCACATTCGCAGCCTGTTCGCCACCCATGACTGAGATGCGCGCGTTGGGCCACATCCACAGGAACCGGGAGCCGTAGGCACGGCCAGCCATGGCGTAGTTCCCTGCGCCGAAGGAGCCGCCGATGACCAGAGTCAGCTTGGGGACGCGGGTGGTGGCAACGGCATGGACCATCTTCGCACCGTCCTTGGCGATTCCGCCGGACTCGTATTCCCTGCCGACCATGAAACCGGTGATATTTTGCAAAAACAGCAACGGGATGCCACGCTGGTCGCACAGCTCGATGAAGTGAGTCCCTTTGAGGGAAGACTCGCTGAATAACACGCCGTTATTGGCGATGATTCCAACCGGATAGCCCCAGATCCGTGCAAAGCCGCAGACCAGAGTCGTACCATAGCGCGCTTTGAACTCACGGAACTTGCTGCCATCCACGATACGGGCAATGACCTCGCGCACATCGTAGGATTCCTTGAAGGTGCGCGGCAGGACGCCGTACAATTCGTCGGGGTGATACAAAGGCTCTTCAGGCGGAGCAACTTCCAGGGCGGAAAGATATGAGTGGATGTGTCCTCGCGGCAAAGTCTCTACAATGCTCCGTAGAATCTCAATGGCATGATCATCGTCCTCGGCGAAATGATCCGCAACGCCCGATTTGCGCGTGTGGACATCCGCACCGCCAAGCTCCTCGGCGGAAACATCCTCCCCGGTCGCGGCCTTGACCAGAGGCGGGCCGCCCAAAAAGATCGTTCCCGCGCCTTTGACGATGATCGCCTCATCGCTCATGGCCGGGACGTACGCGCCGCCGGCCGTACAATTTCCCATCACCGCCGCGATCTGCGGAATCTTCTTGGCCGACATGCGCGCCTGGTTGTAGAAGATGCGGCCGAAGTGATGCGCGTCGGGGACGACTTCATCCTGCAAAGGCAAAAAAGCGCCGCCTGAATCGACAAGATAGAGGCAGGGCAGATGGTTTTCCTCGGCGATTTGCTGCGCGCGCAGATGCTTCTTGACCGTCATCGAAAAATACGAGCCGCCTTTGACGGTGGCATCGTTGGCAACGATCATGACTTCACGTCCGCTGATGCGGCCAATCCCCACGACGATGCCTGCACTTGGCGCAGCGAGCGAGTCGCTGCTTGTTGATGACTTGTCTGTGCTATACATATCCCACGCGGCAAGGGGAGCGATTTCAAGGAATGGCGCGCCGGGGTCAAGGAGGCGTTCGATGCGCTCACGCACGAAGAGTTTCCCCTGTTCCTCGTGGCGCTGACGATACTTCTCCCCGCCACCTTGTCGCACGAGGGCAAGCCGTCGCTTTAGCTCCTGTGCCAGGGCGCGGTGATGGGCTGCGTTTTCCTTGAATTCGGGGGATTGTGGGTCGAGATGAGAGGAGAGGGTTTCCATGAATGCTCACTTCTAAGAGATATGCAAAAGTGTAGCATAAGCGAGGCGCACGGTAAAGCAAATGGGGGGAATCCATATGTTCGCGCTGCGACACTTGCACCGCACGCAAATGCAGGTGAGTCCCGGTGTTCTTCTGGGAGGCGGAGGGACAGTGTTCTCCCGTCCGGTAGTCGAAGCGCGCGTTTCATGAAAATCAATAACTTCCTTGTAACCCGCCCTTCGACTACGCTCCCCCTTCGGGGACTTCGCAGGGAGGAGCAACGACAAAATAGTGGATGAATGTCAGTTGTAATTGTGGCTCATTTCTGCAAAGATGGAATCGCCAAATCATTCCAAAGGAGGATTGCTGATGAGACCTGTGTATGCAATCTCAGGCGGGGTATCCAAGTTTGCCAAAGCTCGGCCAGATAAGACATTCCAGGCGGTAATCAAAGAGGCGTATGACTATGCCATCCAGGATATTGGCCTGGACTTCCCAACATTCACGCACTGCGTAGATGGTTCGGTGGCCTCGTATTTCTCGGATCACTTTGCCCGGCAGTTGATGGCCGGCATCATGGCACAGGACTACCTCGGGCTGTGCCCCAAGCCCGGTCACCGTGTGGAGGGCGGCGGCGCGACAGGGGGAATCTGTTTTCAGGAAGCGTGGAAATCTGTCGCGAGCGGTCACATGGACGTGTGCGTAGCCTACGGCTTCGAAACCATGTCCCATGTGGAAACGTGGAAAGGAAATGAGTTTATCGCCCTGGCCTCCGACATTTCGTTCGATTACCCGGTCGGAGGTTTTTATTCGGGCTACTATGCCATGATGGTCACGCGGCACATGTGCGAGTTCGGCACGACCGTCGAACAGCTGGCACACGTCAGCGTGAAGAACTATATCAACGCGTTCCACAATCCCTACGCGCAAAAGAGCCAACGGATCACGATCCAGGATGTTCGCAATGCGCCGATGGTGGCCTGGCCGTTGACCCGACTCGACATCTGTGTGATGTCTGACGGCGCAGCAGCGACTATTCTCGCATCTGAAGAGGGCGTTAGAAAACTTGAAGCCGCGGGTGCAAAGATCGCGCGTCCGCTGGTGAAAGTGACCGGCATCGGCCGCGGCACGGATATGATGCGCATGGCAGATCGTCCGCATGTGGATTATGACTTCTTCATGGAAAACTACGCCACCGAGCAGGAGAAGTCATCGGATGACACACGCGCGTATTACAAGAATCTATGGGACAAAGGCACACGCTATCCCGGTGTCCATTCCTTTCGCGCGGGACGCACCGCAGGCAACATGGCCTACAAGCACGCGGGCATCTCAGATCCGCTGCATGAACTGGACTTCGTCGAACTGCACGACGCGTACACATCCTCCGAAATTCAAACCTACGAAGATTTGGGATTGTGTCGCTACGGCGAGGGCGGCCCGTTCGCAGAATCGGGAAAAGCCTTCCTGCCAAACATCGACTATGGCCTGCAACTAAAAGATAAGACTGTCTGCGCGGTCAACCCCTCGGGCGGACTCATCGCCTGCGGGCATCCGGTCGGCGCGACCGGGCTGATGCAGGGCGTGTTCGCCATCTGGCAACTCCAGGGGTCGATCAAAAAACATTTCCGCGACGATCAACTTCAGGTCAAGGATGCGAAGCGGGGTGCGATCCATTCCCACGCCGGCACGGGCACCTATGTCTCTGTCTCCGTTTTGGAAAGGGAGGGCTAAGTCATGTCCAAATTACCTTCACACCGAGAAGAAACTCTGGGGGGCTACATCGTCCACGGCATTCCGTTCCCCATCAGCACTGACGAAGAGGGACTGCAATTCCTCAAGAAGATGGCGCCCATCCAGATCGAGCAGGAATATAAGATCACGTACCTGCATTCGTACGGACAGGACAGCCCATGGTTCGCGGCGCTGACGAATAAACGGCTGCTCGCCTCGCGCGACCCCGAAAGCGGATACACCACCGCCAACCCGCGCGGCCACGACATGTATTCGGGGAATGAGACCAAATGGATCGACATCACGAACGTCCCTGCGAAGGTGCATGCCTTTACCGTCTGTTATTTCGGCTCGGAGGAGTTCCTGCCCGAGACGCCATTCGTCCTGGCGCTGATCGAGTTCGAGGGCGTGAACACGCTGCTGCTGACCCGCCTCATGGGCGTTGACCCTCAGACTCCCACGCTCGATTGGATCGGCATGGACGTGAAGCCGCGTTTCCTGCGCAATTCCAAGTTGAAGCCGACGGATGTGTATTTTGTGCCGAAAGAATAACCGTCATTGCGAGCCCGAAAGGGCGAAGCAATATCCACCATGATGAAGGGGATTGCTTCGTCGCAAAGAACGCTCCTCGCAATGACGTATGTAAAATGGACGCGGCGGTTGGCTGAGTCCATTTTTGTTCTGTATCTTCAATCCCTCTGTCTTCCAACTCCCCCAATTGTAACCCCCGCTTTCCCCTTTCCACGCGTATGATAAGATTCCGCAATGGACTACTCCCGCATTACCGACGACCTCTTTATCGGTACCACACCGAACCCGCGTGATTACGACCACCTGCGTGACCTCGGCGTGAGACTGGTCATCAACATGCGCGTGGAGCGTCGTCCGTGGGCTGATACACACCACACGCCCATGTCCCTGTTGTGGCTGCCCACGTTTGACAGTCCTTTTGTGCCGATTCCGATCCGCTTCCTGCATCGGGGCGTAGCCGCGGCGCTGGAGACGATCAAAAAGGGAGGCAAGGTCTATGTCCATTGCGCAGGCGGACGTCACCGCGGGGTGGCGATGGGCGCGTCCATCCTCATCGCCCAGGGCATGGACCCCGAGTCCGCGATGGATTTGATCAAGGAACGCCGGTCCTTTGCCGACCCGCGCGCCTTTTATATCCGCCCGCGCATACTGCGCTTCGCCAGAGAATGGTCCGCGCAAAATACTGATGGGACGTCTGTGAAATCTGTGGATTGAATTCAGAACCAAAAAGGACTCCCCTCTCGGAGAGTCCTTTTCTGCATACTTTTCACTGATAACTGATCACTGCCCACTAGCCTTTCAACGGCGGCGCATCTTTATCGTACACAAACACCTGAATATCTATATCCTTATTCAACAATTCGAGCGCGGGCAGGAAGGTTGCGTCCTTGATCTTTTGGATGTCCCCCGCCGGTGCATACACAGAAAGCCGCGCTTCCTCATCTGACATCTTTGCCACCCTCACCTCCGCATCTGCACAAACGGATTGGATCGTATTCGTCATTTGTTGAATCGCGTCGTCAATAAACATAGGTCGCTCCTCAAGAAAATTATAAGATTTTTTGGACTTCTTCGCAAATATCGTACAGGATAGGAGCGAATCCCCCTTCGGGGACGATGTGCGATCTGCCCCTACCCTGTGGCCAAATTCACGAACGAGAGTAAAATTTGCACCATTCCTTAGCCATTGGTGTTGATAACCTTAGACATACGGAGGTTGCCATGCAAGTTTCACAGTCTGCGGCAAAGACGAATCAGCCTCTTCATGATTGGCTGCGGTCCATCAAAGTGACTTATGTCGCAGGTCAGACCACACCCCTCCTGGAAGAAGTGGTCACCAACCTGCTCGATCGTTTCAAACTGCGCGGCCACGAGGTTCAGGATGTACCGGGGGACTCGACCGATGTTCTGATCACGACCGCTCCCTTTGCCGAACCCCTCGACTGGCGTCAGGCCATGCTCTTCACTGCCCGTCGCCGTTTCAAACTGACTCGCACTCCCACCATCCTGACTCTGCTGCATACAACGCCGGAGCGCCTGGGCGATCTGCTGGACCATTTCGAGCGCGCTCTCTCCAGGCCGCAAGCGGATCCCGCTGATTTTGCATTTCCCGGCCTTGCACAGAGCGCGTACCACACCCTCATTGAGCAGGGACAGCGCGGCGGACCGATCCTGGCGCTCGAGCGACTTCTGCAAGTTCTCTCGAAGAGCATCCGCATCATATTATTCGTTGGCGATGAACATCCGCAATATGCCTATCACTTCGACATGGTCGGAGCTTATCCGCGCAGCGATGGCAGCGACCCCGATGCATTCTACGATGACATTGTGTATCGCATCGCCACGGTTGCCAGTACACATGAAGTCACGAATCATCAGGTGACAGACGGATTGATCCCGCGCCCCAAATGGGATGCTCTTCATACGCCGCAGGCCATGCGCCGGGCCGGGCAGGAACTGGGTAAACGGAAGTTCTTCACTGAACTGATCCTCGTAGATCAGTTGGTCCATGTTCCTGCGATTGGGGATGCCGTCGCCAGCCAGTATAGCGAAGGCTGCTTCGCGACCTGGGATCCAACCTTGAACGCGCTGATTGCCACGGTCACCGGCAGCTCGCGCCCGGTGGATAAAACGAATATCACAGAAGATGATCTGGCCGTAATCTTGCGCGCCCGGCCCGACGGTCAGGGAGCGATCGTCTGTCATGTGGAATCAAAGCGCAACGATCCGCCATCCTCTGAAGCAGTCGAAATGGTAGACATGGACACGCTCCTGCCTCGCATCAAATTAGAGGAGAGCGCTGCAGATGTGCCGGTTGCCCGTTCCAAGTTGCATGGTCACCGCGGAATTTCGGCGTACGATCCTGCAAAGGTCGAGTTCGTTCCACTTGATCCGGCCTACTATCATTATCCCGTCTCCTGTGCGACCGAGGCCCAGGCTCATGGCATCAAATCCGCCTTCGCGCGCGCACAGGCTTTGCAAAATCCGGCTGACCCGCGTCAGATCGTTTTCACTGTTCTGCCGGGGCATGGCGCGGTGATCGTGGAAAAGTGGGTGCCGGGCAAAGCGCCATTGCAGGTCATCTGGGAAGCGATGGATGCCGGGCAGCTTGAAGTGGATAAACGCGTACCGCAAGGGTTGGTCAGCTATTTTGCCAGCGCAGATAACCGAATGATTCTACAAGACGAATAGGAAACCTATGCCAGAAACCTCCACTCTCTCCAAACTTTTTTTCGACCATTGGGACGCCTGGATGAAATGGGAGCCCACGTTCGCGACCGCGTGCGGCGACCATCGCTACGATGACCGTTTGCCCGATGCAGACGAGTCGCATTATATGGATTGGCTGACTCAACTCGAGGGATTCCGCTCCCGCCTTGACAAAATCGATCGCGCGAGACTGGAAGCGGACGACCGTTTAAATTACGACACCTTCGCTCGCATGTTGACCAGCGAAATGGATGAGCTGCGTTACCATGCCTATCGATTGCCGCTCTCCAAGACCGGCGGATTTCATACTTACCTCCCTGATCTGTATATCTTTATGCCGTTTGAGCAGACCAGGGATTATGAAAATTATCTGTCTCGTCTCGACGGCATTCGCCGTTATTTTGACGAGAGCATCGAATTGATGCGTGGCGGATTGAACACAGGTTTCATTCCAGCGCGTGTCACCCTCGATGGTGTGGACAAATCCATCGAAGCGCAGATCGTGGAAGAC
The DNA here is from genome assembly GCA_029782225.1 of Chloroflexota bacterium. Taxonomy (GTDB): domain Bacteria; phylum Chloroflexota; class Anaerolineae; order Anaerolineales; family Villigracilaceae; genus JAKOVF01. Next base: position 24,207 of record JAKOVF010000052.1, read on the forward strand.
CCGGCGCAGAGTGTCTTCTTCGAGCCTTTCAAGCAGTTCCCAGCCTCCATCAGCGGCGTGGACCAGGAAAGGCTAATCGAGTCCGCGCATGATTCGATCAAGGGATCTGTCCTCCCTGCATATGAAGCGCTATTGAAGTTCATCCGAGAGGAGTATGTGCCTGCATCGCGCGAGTCGATTGCGGCAGCTGAATTGCCAGATGGCCGCGACTTCTATTGTCATCGTATCCGCTACTTCACCACGCTTGATCTGACGCCGGAAGAAATTCATGCAACCGGGCAAAACGAAGTCAGCCGTATCCGCGCCGAAATGGACGAGGCCATTCGCAAGACAGGTTTCACCGGCGATTTCAAATCGTTTCTGGAATTCCTGCGCACAGACCCGCGCTTTTTTGTTGAGACGCCCGAGGCCCTGCTGAAAGAAACAGCCTATCTCATGAAGCGCATTGACGGCGAACTGCCAGGCTTATTCAAGACTCTGCCGCGACTTCCATATGGCATCCGCACTATTCCGAAATTCAGCGCCCCCGGCCAGACAGCCGCGTATTATATGCCCGGCACCGGCGATGGGACCAAGGCTGGTTTCTATTATGTGAACACGTATGATTTGAAGAGTCGTCCGCTTTACGAGATAGAAGCCCTCTCTTTGCATGAAGCTGTGCCCGGTCATCACTTGCAGCTTGCACTCCAACAGGAACTGAATGATCTGCCGGACTTCCGCCGCTTTTATTGGTTCACCTCTTATATCGAAGGCTGGGCGCTTTATGCCGAGAGACTGGGACTCGAAATGGGCTTTTACACCGACCCCTATAGCGACTTCGGCCGCCTGAGCTACGAGATGTGGCGCGCCTGCCGCCTGGTCGTGGACACCGGCATGCATGCTCTGGGCTGGACGCGCCAGCAGGCCATTGATTTCATGGCCGCGAATACCTCATCCACTTTGCTCAACATCACCAATGAAGTGGACCGTTATATCGCCTGGCCTGCCCAAGCTTTGGCTTATAAGATTGGGGAATTAAAAATCCGCGAACTGCGGGCGCGTGCCGAAAAGCAGTTCGGCACGAGATTTAACATCCGGGACTTCCACGATGTGATTTTGCTCGGCGGCGCCTTGCCGCTGGATGTACTGGAAGCGCGAGTGGAGGAGTGGTTACAGAGTTAACCGTCATTGCCCCGCCGATTGCAGGCGGGGTTGCGAGAAGGGCGCTCGCCTGCCCCAATGTTCTTTCGGGGTCCCGACGAAGCAATCCCCGTGTTGATGCAGGAGCTTGCTTCGCCCACTTGCTGTTTAAGGCTCGGGGCTCGCAATGACAATGGTACCTGGCATATCTATATATAAATGATGATAACAAAAACAAATGCCAGGACTACCGCAAAATAGATATATGGCTCTGTCAGCAAATACGGGGGCAGATAGGGCAGGATCTTCAGCGCAGTATCACCAAGTAGAGTACCCGGGGTCACGGGAACAAATCCGCCCACGGAATAGCCCGATGCATGAAGATAAGCCCAGATCGTACCGGCGATCAAATATCCATTGACTGCCCCAACTGCGGCCCCAAGCAAAGAATCTTGAAACCTCTCGCGGGTGGCTCTGGAGTAAAGCTGGGGAATTGATACCACTGCTTGATAGCCGAAGTACACCAAGCCGGTTACCACAAGGGTCCGTACCCAGAATAGGGCTTCACTGTTTTCCGCCAGGTTCCCAATAGCTGGCAGATGCGATAAAAGCTGATTAATTGCGATTCCAACGATAGCACCAAAACTCACCAACAATTCCTTGGCCCACCCACGATTTGCGCCAACAATCCCCAACAGGCCAACACTTCCCAACAGCATGGACACATATCCCAGCGAAGCGACTGCCGCGATGCCGCCGATGAGGTTAATAATTGAAAACAAAAATACGCTGATACCCATGCCGAAAATAATAATGGTACTCAACTGGGCAATCAGTTTGTTACGAGAAGTTTCCCGCCTGCTTTCTTGAATCAGTGTCCGCTCACCTTGGGTGAGGTCAAAATTATCGAGGTGCGGTGTGACCAATTTCAATTCCTCCGCACTCAGTTTGATATTTCCCTGCTGATAGTATTTCACCTTGTAGGCAAGTAGTTCACGGGCGTATTTTCGTTGGCGCAATTCCAGGTCGAGCTCGATATCGTTGGCCAGGTAATCATGCGTCAGTTCGTAAACCACGAATGAATTTGTTTCATCTTGCTTCTCTTCGGCGTGCACTAAATGACTCTCGATCAATTGTCTGAGCACATTATCGAGTTGCGTGGTGTCTGTCCCCTGTGAGACAAGTTCGGATTCGATCTGCTTCCTAGAACGCAGGACACGATTTTTCTCCGATGTGATCAGGGCAATCAGCACTCGTTGCGCCAGTACCAGCCTGCCTTTGGGTATTTCCCGGTTTAGCACACCGCTCAAATAGTCCTTGAGAATCCCATTCGCGCCCCCTAAAGACTCGTGATACATCCTGCTTGTAATCTCAGTCTCATTGCCGCGAATCTCATACAACCGTGAGCAGATGATCTGTAATTGAGGCGGGGATATTTGTTCCTCGCTATCCTTCGGAGCAAGGTCTTTCAATATCTCATCAACAAGCCCCTGCTGGTAGCTTACACCTTGAGAGCGGGCAGGCTCAGTGATCACAAGCCGGGCATCGTCTGTGTTGAAGCCCTTCATCACGATGTAATTGTCGAAGGGTTGGATAAGCGAATTAAAATCTGACAGGTCAGTGAATTTCTCACTGCGCAGTGATAATATCCAGCGGACAGGCAATGCTTCATCATTGAGGCAACCGGCTAATTCCCGAATGAAAGCATCACGCGCCTGCTGGCTCTGCAACGTGAATATCTCTTCGAACTGATCGACGATCACCACCAGCCATTTGCCGTTCAGAAGAGCACCGGCGGAGCTTAGAAAATCATGCAGGGAAGCGTTAGCAAGTCCCGGGGATTGCTCCAGGTGGCGGAGCAGGGTCCGCTTGATGATCACATCAATGGACGGGGCATCACCGGGACGGACATACACCGGTAAGTGGCTTTGACTCAGAAGGTGCGGCCCAATCCCTGCCCGGAGCAGGCTGCTCTTGCCGCTGCCACTTCGCGCGGTAAGAACGGTCAGCGCGCCACGTTTGATGCAATCCAGCAGTTGAGCGATGTACTCATTCCGCCCGAAGAAGAGGGATGAATCCGGAATATCGTATGCCAGAAGCGGCTTATAAGGACTTTTATAGCCCCTTTCCTGCGATGACCGTACCTGCTCTTTCAGGCGCTCCACATATTGCGATATAGCCTCGGCCAGCCGTTTTTCCTCCAGCGCCTCGGCCTGTTCCGCCACCTCGATCTCGGATAAAGACTGTGTGATGCTATATGTAATGGAGTTCATCCCATTGAGAATGGTGCTGTTGCTGACATCTCCGCCGATAACAACGGAACGATTCCCGGCAGTCAAGGATTTCGCTTGCTGGCTTCCGCCAAGCCTGGCAGCCATATCGCCTGCCAGAGCTGCATCCTGCTCCAACAATCGCTCTATGCATCTTGAAAATTCGGACAGAACTCTTTTGCTTCTGGGTTTTTCAATGACTGTTTTTGCTGCGTTCAGCATGTCACGCGAGGCCACAGTGTTTTTTGATCTTAATTTCCGCCATAAAACTGTCGCCAGGTTTTGGGAATCCTGATGATGTTGACCGCCTACCACCTTTGCCCCAGTTTTCTTGCTCTCTTTCTGACCTGCAATCAAGGCAGGTAAAAAGGGAGCAAGAAAATCTGCTATGACACGGGCCAGTTCAGATGATTCCATTCCTGTCCTTCATAACCAAGACTACAACCCAGCTACACATGACAGAACACGAAAACCCACGACTCGCTGTGCCGGGTCTCAGCCTTTCGCGATGATCGCCACGGTCACTCCCGCGCCGCCTTCGTTCTCCTTCGGTTCTTCAAACGAACTAACATACGGGCTGTCCTTCAGCGCGTTACGCACGGCTTCGCGCATCCGTCCCGTCCCTTTGCCATGAATGATCCTTACAAAGAGCAGGCCTGCTGAAAATGCTCTCTCCAGATATCGTTCCAACTCATCCAGCCCTTCATCCACGAGTTTGCCGCGCAGGTTCAACTCAATGCCGGGTGATGCAGCCGGTGACGAGCGGCGAGTTGACGAGGTCTCGTTGCTCGTTACTCGTTTCTTCTCACCTGTCTCCGGTTTCTCGTCACGCATATCCTGCCCCCTCCTCACCAGATCAGTCAACCGCGCTCGTACTCGCAGACTCCCAATTTGCACTTCGGCGTCGTTGGCGCTGAGAGCAGTGACCACGCCTTCCCTACCAATGGATACTACGGCCACCTTATCGCCCAGCCGCAGAGACGACTGACCACCGACCATGGAAGACCGTTGTCCATCGTCTGCCGTCCGTCGTCGTTCCACCGGCGCTTCTACCTTCTCTTCGATTTTTTCCATCTTCTGTTCAATCGCTTTGATGGCATCGAGCGGTTGATGCGCTTTTCTCAATTGTGATTTCAGCGACTCGATGTTTCGCTTCAACACTGCGACTTCGAGTTCGCCTTCGGCGCGCGCTTTGGCGATGGTCTCACGGCGCTCGTCTTCGATCTTCTCGAGTCGCCCTTCGAGTTCCCTGGTTTGAGCTTCCAATCTGGCACGTGCCTTTTCCAGCTTTTCCCGTTCGCGTGAAGTGCGATTCCGTTCCTTGCGGATGTCATCAAGCAGTTTATCCGCGCGCAGATCAGCAGGGTTGACCTCCGCCCGGGCCGCAGTGACCAGTTTCTCGTCCAGGCCGAGGCGCTGCGCGATGAGCAGAGCATTCGAGCGGCCGGGGAGTCCGATCGTCAGCTTGTAAGTCGGGCGCAGGGTCTTGATGTCGAATTCCAGAGAGGCATTGACCACGCCTTCGGTGGAGTGAGCAAATGTTTTGAGTTCAGGATAGTGAGTCGCAACCAGTGACGTGATACCACGCTCGAGTAGATGCGCGAGGATGGCCCGCGCGAGTGCCGCACCTTCCTGAGGGTCCGTGCCCGCGCCGAGCTCATCGAGAATGACAAGTGAACGACTGTCGGCCTTCTTCAGAATGCGGATAATGTTCGTGATGTGACCGCTAAACGTGCTGAGCGATTGCTCGATGGATTGCTCATCGCCAATGTCAGCATAGACCGAATCGAAACAGGGAAGTTCCGAGCCGCTCTGCGCGGGAACGTGAAGTCCGCTCTGCACCATCAGAACAAGCAGGCCGATCGTTTTCAAGGTGACCGTTTTGCCGCCAGTGTTCGGTCCGGTAATTACAACCGCGCGAGTACCCGGACGAGGATCGAAATCGGTTGGAACAACGGTTTGGGGATCGAGGAGGGGATGCCTTGCATGAAGCAAATTGATCGAGGATGGAGGGTGGTTAACGGGTGTATCTTTACCCGTTCTCGATGATCCATGATCCATCTGGTGCAACACAGGTTCCGACGCCTTCAACTCCTCCGCGTACTTTGCCTTTGCAAATGCAAGATCCAGCACGGCGAGATTCTCCACACCGTATTTTAACTCGGTCGCATGCTCACCAATCTGTGCGGAAAGCTCGGCAAGGATGCGGCGTTCCTCGTCGCGCTCGGCAAGCTGCAGTTCACGGATCTGGTTGTTGGCTTCCACGATGGGCAGCGGTTCAACAAACAAGGTCGCGCCGCTGGAGGATTGGTCGTGAACAATGGACTTTATCTTGCCCTTGAACTCAGCCCGCAAAGGAATCACGTAACGTCCGTCGCGCTGGGTGATGATGGCATCCTGCAACATCGAAACGGTGCGGCTGTCGGTCACATATTTTTGCAGTTTGCTCATCAGTCGGTCATGCGCGGTGCGCAAATTGCGGCGGATGTCCGCCAGCTTTGGGGAAGCCGAGTCGAGCACTTCGCCGCGCTCCGAGACGATGCGGGTGATCGCATCCACCAGGCCGTGCGTATCCGGCAGGCCAAAGGCGATTTGCGCGAGGCGCGGGTATTCATCCGTTTTCTTTTCAAAGGTCTTCTTCAGATCACGGCAGGAAATCAGCGTAGACTTGACATCCATCAGCCCCTGCGGATCGAGCACGCCGCCGCGCGCGGCCAGGTCCGCCTGCGGACGGATGTCATGCGCGGCGCCAATACCAGCATCCTGCACTGAAAGCAGCCTGCGTGCCTCGGTCGTTTCAGCGAGGCGGGCAAGGGCCAGATCGTAGGAATTGGTCGGCTCGAGGGAGCGCGCCAGATCCATCGAAGCGGAGAAGTCGCAGAACGCGGCCAGCCGCTCGATGATCTTCGGGTATTCAAGAACGTTCAGGGTCTTGCTGTCCATAGTGAGTGAATTATAAACCACAGAGTTTCGTTCGTCCTGAGCGGAGGGACTGAAGAACACAGTCCCTCCGCTCAGGACGGAATAATTGTTAGGATAAAATAACATCGAGGAGAAGGCATGCAACCGGCAGAAAATAGATGGCTCAAGCTATGGCTTGCAATAGTACTGATCGCGGTGATCAATCTCATTATTTTTGATGCAATCATCGTTTCTTCACCGGACACGGTCCAGGTGGCATATATGCCGGATGATGCATACTATTATCTCTCTCTGGCTCGTAATTTCGTTCACTATCATGAATGGACGTTCGACTCCGGGATAAGCAAGACATCGGGATTTCACCCAATGCTGGCGTATATCCTGGCATTGCTCTATGCAATCTTTCGGCCGGGCACGGATAGTTTTGTCAGAATTGGACTGATTGTCTCCATCACATTTACACTACTTTCTACTTTCTTTCTGCTGTGGCAGGGCTGGCAGCGCAAAGAAGCCTTCTTCCTGGCAGCGCTGGCGATCATTCTAAGCGAACGCAACATCCTGCTTAATTCGGTCTCCGGTGTTGAGTGGCCGCTGGTTGTATTTGTCATTGCCTTGTTCTGCGTCACCATGGCGCGGAATTACTCGTCGCGAGCGGGGAAGATGACCCTTTTTGTCCTGGGTGCGCTGGGCAGCCTCACACGCTCCGATTTTGGAATCCTGACGTTCGCCTTTTGGTGCGCGGCGCTTGTCCTTTGGCGAGGCAACAAGAACAAGGATTTCCTCAGCGCGGCCGGCTCGGGAGTCGCTGGAGCGGTTGTCGGAGTTGGGCTGCTTTTCCTGCACAATTATGTATTGACCGGGCTGGCCGTGCAATCCAGCGCACTGATGAAAAGCCAGTGGACCAGTCGTGAGGCTGCCATATCCATTCTCCGCAATGGACTGGCAGGATTAATCCTGGTGATTGTCCTGCCATTGCTGTTCGGTTTTCTCAATCGGAAAAAAGTTCGCGCAGTACTTTCTGGCCTCAGCGAAGTTCAAAAGCTGTTCGGCCTGGCCGCACTCTTTGATTGGATCGGCTACGCTATTTTCTATTCGCGCGCTTCCGATGTCCAGCCCTGGTACTCGGCCAACATTCTCATGCCCGCCTTTGTTTTCCTCGCCGCACTGTGGTACTCCATCGAGCATGGCATACTAAAAAAACTCAAGCTGGCGCCGCAGATCGTTTTTATCGTGCTGTTTGCCGGTTTCTTTAGCAGGACGCTGCTCGTTACTTACCCCATCAACGCAGCCAACGGCGAGTGGCCTCATCAACAAGCCATGCTCGAAGCCGGGAAGTACCTGCGCGAGCATCCGCTGGATGGCCACATCGGCGGATGGAATGTGGGCATCGTCAATTACTATCAAGGTGGCGAGGTGATCAACCTGGACGGCGTGGTCAACAACGACATCTATCCCTATGCGACGACAAATACCACTCCGATTTATATGCAAAAGAAAAACATCCAATACATCATTGACTTCGACAACATGTTCAGGGAGCTTGCGGTGGAGCGCGGCGGATATGACGATCCGCTGTTCCTCTCCAGTCTCCAACCGCTCATGCGTTTTGATGAAGGTCAATATCCCACCTGGGTGCATCTCACCCTTTATAAAATTGGAAAATAGAAATGGCTAAACTTTCGGGCAAGACGGCTATTATCACCGGCGCGACCTCGGGGATTGGGAAGGCCACAGCGCTTCTTTTCGCGGACGAGGGGGCTGCTCTCGTTTTGACAGGCCGACGCGCGGATCTGGGAAAAGCTGTCGAAGCGGAATGCAGGCAGAAGGGCGTCCGATGCGTTTTCGTCGAAGCGGATCACACAAAGATGGAGGACTGCCAGAGAGTGGTGGATGCGGCAGTTGCGGAGTTCGGTCGCATTGACATTTTGTTCAACAACGCCGGCATCGTCACCAGCGGCACCGCAGACTCAACGCCTGAGCAGGTCTGGCAGGATACGCTGAACATCAACGTGACCGCGGTCTGGCACATGTGCAAGCTGGTCATCCCGGTTATGAAGAGGCAAGGCAAAGGAGTGATCGTCAATAACGGGTCGGATTGGTCTGTGGTGGCAGGGACCAACGCCTTCCCGTACATCGCCAGCAAGGGCGCGGTGGGAATGATGACGAAGGCCATGGCGCTGGATTACGCGCGGGAAGGAATCCGTGTGAATGCGGTCTGCCCCGGCGATACGCTCGTGGAGCGCTGGTTGGAAAAGGGTTACTTTGAAAGTTCGAATCCTGTTTCTGTGGAAGAAGCGATGATGGAATCCAGCGCGTACCTTCCGATGGGGCGATTTGGAAAGCCGGAAGAGATCGCCAGTGCAGTGCTGTTTTTGGCCTCGGATGATTCATCGTTTGTGACGGGGCATTTACTGCTTGTGGATGGAGGCAATACCGCGCGGTGAACCTTTATATGTGCTAATATCCACCCCCATGAACCGCACATTCTCTCGTGATCGCTTTACATGGCTGGCATATCTCATGCTGGCACTCTATGGGTACTTCCTCAACATCTTTGGTCCCATCACCCCTTTTCTAAAGGATGAACTTAAACTGTCTTATACAATCAGCAGTCTGCATTTCACTGCATTTGCAGTCGGCATCCTGTTGGTCGGCCTGGGCGGACATTGGGTTGTACAGCACTTCGGACGCTGGCGTTCCCTCTGGATTGGCGCGATTGGAATTAGCCTTGGCGCACTGCTGTTAGTGGCGGGCAGGAATCCGGCCATGACTATTGGAGCCGCTTTTCTGATGGGACTGGTCGGTTCTCTGATTCTGGCGATTGTCCCGGCCGCCCTCTCCGATCAACATAACGAGATGCGCACCATTGCTCTGACTGAAGCGAATGTTATTGCATCGCTCATCGTTACGACCGCCCCATTGATTGTAGGATGGTCGGCGCGGCTCATTGTCGGGTGGCGGTTTGCCCTGGTGCTGGCAGCTTTCATGCCCATCCTGTTGTATCTGGGATTCGGAAAGGGCTCCTCGCCGGTGGCCGAGGCCAAAAACGATTTAGCCGAGACCAGGAAACCTCTGCCAAGTCTCTTCTGGGTGTATTGGGCGGCCATTTTCATGGCCGTTTCCGTGGAGTTTTGCATGATCTACTGGAGCGCAGACTACCTCGAACATATCTTTGGGATGGAAAAAGCCAGCGCGGCCCAGTCTGTGAGCTGGTTCCTGGCCGCGATGATTCTGGGACGTGTGGCGGGGAGTCAATTGGTCCGGCGTTTTTCCACATCTGGAGTGGTCACTGCATCCATTCTGATAGCGGGCCTCGGTTTTTCGCTTTTCTGGAAGGCAGGGAATGTCACGCTCGGACTCACTGGCTTGTTCCTCACAGGCCTGGGTGTTGCCAGTCTCTATCCATTGATCCTCGCGCTGGCAATTGGCGTCGCGCGGGACAACACGGTCCGGGCCAGCGCACGCGCGACGCTGGCATCCGGCACAGCAATTCTGGTTCTTCCGCTTGTACTTGGACGGTTGGCCGATAAATTCGGCATTGGCCCGGCTTATGGCATGGTTGCCATGCTGCTGCTAAGCGTTTTTGTGATCATCCACTTTGCAGGAAGGATCTCGCCGGTCCGTTCGACAGCCGTCAGTTGAATCAAATGAAATAAAGTTGTTACATTTCGTGATGCCCCACTCAATTTGGATGCGGATGAACGCGTTGATCAAATACGTTCATCCGCATCTTATATTTTAGGAACTCTTTATTTCCGGTTTCGGCAACTGCGGAATGATCCAGTTGATCAACGCCTGCGGTGAGCGCGTTTGCATGTAGACTGTGCCGGGGCCGGTCAGCTCAATCACAAAACCCTCGCCGCTGAACAGCGTGGACTTGATCCCGCCGACCGTTTTGGGTGTGACGCTCATGTTTGCATCGAATGCCACGAGATGGGATGTGTCCACAATATACTTCTCGCCCGCGCCGATCTGGCGCTCGAAGATCGCACCATAGGATGAGACCAGCAGCTTTCCAGTGCCTGTAGCTTCCAGCATCGAAATCCCCTCAGCGGACATAAAAGCCTTCATGCTGACTTTGGCTGTCAGTTCCACGCCATTTTCAGAGGCCACATACGAGCCCGCCTGGAGCATCAGCTTTTCGCCCTTCATCTCGATCAGCATCATGTCCCCGGGCAGTTCGGGGGCAAGGGTCACTTCGCCACCCTGGGCAGATGCAACAAAGAAGTTCTGGAAGAAGGACTCGCCGCCGAGCATGGCGCGTCCCAGTGATTTGAGGATTCCGCCCTCGGCTTTCGTCTCGATATTCACTCCGCCGCTCATGCTGACCATTGCGCCTGCTTCCGCTCGAATGCGTTCACCCGGCGTGAGCTTTGCCACCGCCAAAGAATACGATGGACGATGTACGATCTCTATATCCATGTTTGTCTCCTTATCGTGGTATACAGTATATTGATAGTATAGTTCCTTCGTCTTTCACCATCAAATGAACATACGGATGAAGCAGGTGATTGTTGCATAACGAGCCAGGAGAAAAATATGCGCCTCCGAAAATTTAATGTCCTAATAATCGTTGTGCTGATGATGATCTCATGCGTGCAGGTGCTTCCTCCCACGCTTACACCTACAACGACCGTGGTACCGCCGACGAAAACAGCCACAGTCTCACCGACACCCCCGCCCGTGGAGGCAGACGCCGGGGCGGCTGGCATCGGCGATTCGCTCTACCCCGGTCTGGGCAACGGCGGCTATGACGTTCAGCATTACACCCTGGATTTGACAGTCAATGATGTGTCAACCAGCAACCTCGACGGCATCACAACCATCGAGGCCAGAGCGACAGAGAATCTGAGCAGTTTCAACCTGGATTTTATTGGCTTCAAGATCGACACCATTGTGGTCAACGGAGAATCTGCAACGTTTGGCCGCGACGGACAGGAATTGACGATTACACCATCGACGCCGCTGGCGAAAAACCAACCTTTTACTGTCGAAGTTAAATATCAGGGCTCGCCGGAATCCACGAGTTCCACGGCCATCCCGATTCAAATCGGCTGGATCAGCTTCAGCCAGGGCAGTTTTGTGATGAGTGAACCGGACGGCGCCGCGGACTTTTATCCCGTCAACGATCACCCGTTGGACAAAGCAACCTATACCTTTCGCGTCACGGTTCCAAAACCATTTGAAGTTGCGGCCAACGGCCTATTGAAAGAGTCCGACGATCATGGGACGACGACCACTTATCTATTTGAAACCCGCGATCCCATGGCAAGTTATCTGGCCACCATTGATATTGGCGACTTCAATACTGAGACCATGGAATCAGCCCGAGGGATTCCAATTCGAAATTATTACGCAGCCACACTCCCAAAAGATGTGAACAAGCCCTTCGCACGCCAGGGTGAAATGCTGGATTATTTCAGCAGCACCTTCGGTCCTTATCCATTCGAAGTGTACGGCGCTCTCGTGCTGAACGTTCAAGTCGGGACTGCACTCGAGAATCAAACCATGTCTGTCTTTGGCAACGACATGATCGATCCACAAAACGTCAAGGAGACCGAACTGACTGTCGCACATGAAATGGCCCATCAATGGTTTGGCGATAGCGTCAGTGTGGCCGATTGGAGCGACATCTGGCTGAACGAGAGTTTCGCCACTTACTCTGAGGGCTTATGGATTGAGCACACCGATGGACGTAAAGCGCTGGATGAATGGATCAAGAATGTATATGGATTTGTTCGCGAGAACCAGGGGAGAATGTCGCCGCCGGGAAAACCACCCGCGGACGATCTATTCAACGCAGGGGTTTATTACTGGGGCGCGCTGGGCCTGCACGCCTTGCGCCTGGAAGTCGGTGACGAAACTTTCTTCAAGATATTACAGAGCTACTATAAACAGTACGCGGGTGGCAACGCCGGGACGGCTGACTTTATTGCGGTGGCGGAAAAAGTCAGCGGAAAGGACCTCGGCGCTTTCTTTGACAGTTGGCTATACAGCGATACACTCGCTCCTATTCCTGAACTCGGGTTGAGGACAAAGTAGAATTGATCTCATCGGGGTTCGTATGGTCGCTCTGCTTTATCCCAAATGCCATTGGTTTGCTCGTTTGAAGCAAGACTCACGCACAGGATGGTTGGGCCATTTCTAAAGGAATATCTGCCCCGTTATCGGTGTTATCACGTTTGTTATAATTTTTGAGAAAAATGACGAGTCTTCCTACTGGTACGGTCACTTTTCTCTTTACGGATATCGAAGGCAGCACCCGGTTGGCGCGTGAACACCCGGACGTATGGGAAACACTGCGGGCAAGACATGACACCCTCCTACGCGAGGCTATTGAATCAAACAACGGAACTGTCTTCCAGATCGTAGGAGACGCCTTTTGTGCTGCCTTTTATGAAGCGGTGGATGCGCTCAAAGCTGCTTATCACGCGCAACAAAAACTGCGGGATGAACCGTGGGGTGAGGCAATCATCCGCGTACGGATGGGACTGCACACGGGGGAAGTCAAAGCAGTGGATAATGACTACCATGGATATCTCACACTGAGCCTTGTTCAGCGGATTATGTCGGCCGGGCATGGCGGACAGGTTCTGATCTCAGCCGCGACCGAAATCCTGCTGCAGAGTCAACTGCCTGAGGAGATCCGTCTGCGGGATCTGGGCAAACACAGGTTTAAGGATGTTCCTCAGCCCTTGCGCGTCTTTCAAGTCTGCGCGAATGATTTGCAAAGTGAGTTCCCGGCTCTTCAGACACAAGATTCTCACCCAAACAATCTTCCCACTCAGGTCACCAGTTTCGTCGGGCGTCAGAACGAATTGATCGAGATCAGGAATCTGATGCGCGAGACGCGCATCCTGACGCTGACCGGTCCGGGCGGAAGCGGAAAGACGCGCCTGGCGCTGCAGGTTGCCCGGGAGATGATCCCGGATTTTGAAGACGGAGTATTTTTTGTCGCGCTGAGTCCCATCACCGACCCCGGGCTTGTCATTTCAACCATTGCCCGATCTTTAGGGATAACGGAAGCCGCGGGACGGACGGTCTTCGAAAGCCTGAAGGAGCACCTGCAAAACAAATCCCTGCTTCTATTGCTGGATAATTTTGAGCAGGTGACTTCTGCATCAGCGCTGGTGGCGGAACTCCTGGCAGCGTGCAACAAGTTAAAGGTTTTGGCAACCAGCCGTGAAGGGCTGCACATCAGCGGCGAACGCGAGTACCCGGTACTCCCGCTGACATTGCCGAATCTCACAGGGCCATTATCGCTGGAATCTCTCGCAGGGTCTGCTTCAGTTGAACTGTTTATGCAGCGTGCTCAAGCGATCAAACCGGACTTCCAAATGACAGACGAGCTAGCACCTGTGGTTGCGAAAATTTGTCATCGGTTGGATGGCCTGCCACTGGCCATTGAACTGGCTGCGGCGCGCATCAAGTTACTGCGACCAGCCGCCATGCTGGCCCGCCTTGAGAATCGCCTGGAATTTCTGACTGGCGGCGCGCGTGATCTGCCGGCACGCCAACAGACTCTCCGCAATGCGATTGCATGGAGCTATGACCTGCTGGATGAAGACGAACAGAAACTATTTCGATGGCTCTCTGTCTTTGTTAGCGGTTGCGCGCTGGATGCGGTCGAGGCTGTGATCGGGAATGACCTTGATCATGCCGTCCTGCTAAACCAATTAGAGTCACTGCTGGACAAAAGTCTGCTGCGCGAAGTGGAGAATGCAAATGGGCAGCCGCGTTTTCTGATGTTGGAGACTCTGCGCGAGTTCGGCCTGGAGCAATTGAATGCCAGCGGAGAGGAAGAGACGGCTCGTCGCCGCCACGCGGATTTTTATCTGGCACTCGCGGAACGGGCCGAATCCAGCCTCGACAGCACCAAGCAGGTCGAATGGATGGATCGTATGGAACGGGAGCATGACAACCTGCGGGCAGGCCTCGAGTGGAGCAGAACTGCAAGGGATGCGGGAGAACTATGTTTACGATTGGCCGGCGCACTGGCACGCTTCTGGGAAGTGCATGGTCATTTTAGCGAAGGGCGTGAGCGGCTGTCCGCTATTCTTTCCATGAAGGCTGCACAGGCTCGAACAATTGCACGCGCCAAGCTCCTGTCCCGGTCTGCAGAACTTGCCTACCGCCAAAGTGATTACCCATCCACTATATCCTTCGCCCGGGAGAGCCTGGCAATTTACCGCGAAACGGGTGATAAGCAGGGGGCTGCGTCTGCGCTCGTCAAACTGGGAAATGCAGCGACAGAGATGGGCGATTATGCCGGCGCCTCCCGATCTTTGAAGGAAGCGCTGACGATTTGGGGCGAGTTGCACGATAAACATGGCATTGCGCGCGCACTCATCAGTCTGGGATGGGTCGCTCTGCGAAAAGGAGATTATCGGCTGGCGAATGCGCGCCTGGGAGAAGCATTAACCTTATCCCGCGAACTGGGGGATACTAGGAGTATGGGCTTCGAGCTTTCCGGCCTGGGTGAGGTGGCACTGCGTCAGGGCGATTATCTGCGCGCAACGCAACTTATGGAGGAGAGCCTGGAATTACGCAGACAACTGGGCAATAAATGGGGCGTAGCCGTTTCGCTGGGGATGTTAGGCTGGGTCGCCATGCGCCAGCGGGATTGGGACCTCGCCAGCGCACGATTGGGCGAGAGTCTCGAGGTCCGGCAAGAGATCGGCGACAAGGGCGGCAGCGCCTGGTGCCTCGAACGCCTGGCCGGGGTTGCCATGGCACAGGAACAGGCTGAGAAAGCGGTACGGCTTTTCGGTGCGGCAGCCGCGCTGAGGGACCGCATCGGCTCGGCCATTGATCCCGCGGACCGAGCTCGATTTGAAAGGAACCACGACTCCTTACGCGCAAAATTGGGCAAGGAGCGATTTGAAGCCATATGGAATGAAGGCGGCGCGATGACGCTGGAGCAGGTTATTGCTTACGCGCTGAACGCAGACGTGTAATTCCTACATCTTCCCCTATATTTGGTAGACAGGCATTAACCAAACTCTTATTTGACAGTACTTATCCGAATATGTTACTATTCCGCAGCTTCAAGTAGGGAGTAGCCGCTCATTCCAAATGGGACAGCCTGTCGTCAGTACGGAGTCAACGCTCCCGGCAGCTGTATGTGCAAAACACAACCGGCGAGACTACCACGATTCAACCGTGGAGTCTCGTTTTTTTTATTCTCCACGGGGTCATTTCAAACAAGGAGTCTTATGATGGAAGGAATAATCTGGTTGTGGGTCGGTTTCAATCTATTTGTGCTGTTAATGCTCGCACTTGACCTGGGGGTGTTTCACCGCAACTCGCATGTCGTCTCAACCAAAGAAGCAGCCATCTGGACCGTGGTCTGGATTGGTTTAGCGATGCTCTTCAATATCGGCATCTATTTCTTTTGGAATGTTCTCTCACCCGAAAGCACCTACACAAACAGCGAAGCCTCACTGGCATTCTTCACGGGCTATCTCATCGAAAAATCATTGAGTGTAGATAACATCTTCGTCTTCATCCTGATTTTTAGCTTTTTTGCCGTGCCGGCCGCCTATCAACACCATGTCCTTTTCTGGGGCATCATCGGAGCTTTGATCATGCGCGGCGCGCTGATCCTCGTCGGGGCGGCCCTGCTCGAGCAATTCCACTGGGTCATCTATATCTTCGGCGCTTTCCTGATCTTCACAGGAATCCGCATGGCGCTCCACAAAAATGAGGAAGTCCATCCAGAAAACAATCCGCTGGTGAAATTGCTTCGCCACGTCATGCCGGTGACAGAGAACTACGAGGGCGACAAATTCTTTATCCGCCGGGCAGGCACTCTCATGGCAACACCCCTCTTCCTGGTCCTGCTGATCGTTGAAAGCACCGATCTGATCTTTGCCGTGGACTCGATCCCCGCCATCTTTGCAGTGACGGGTGACCCGTTCATCGTCTACACCTCGAATGTTTTCGCCATCCTGGGACTGCGCTCACTCTACTTCCTCCTGGCAGGCGTCATGGACAAGTTCACGTATCTGAAACTTGGCCTGGCTGTTGTGCTGACCTTCGTGGGCATCAAGATGGTCATGGTGGACGTTTATAAAATTCCGGTGGGGATGTCGCTTGGAGTCATTGTGAGCATTCTCGGAGTTTCCATCATTGCATCACTCTGGAAGGCGCGGAACAATGCAGAGAGCCTGAGCGTGGCGGAATAAAGTTCCCAGCCTGGAACAGATGAAGGGCGCCGGCCTGGCCGGTGCCCTTTTTTCTTACAAATCTCTAATCCCCGGCCTCTTGACCAAAACTTAAGTCGCGTATAAAGTTAAGCCCGCTTAACTAAAAAGAAGGCTTAACTATGACCAGTGTTGTCCAAATACCAAAATCCCTGCGCGATTGGGTGGAGATCACCACCCACCGCACCATGCGTGACCAGGCGCATTATGTCAAATCCCTGGGCTTTTCCATGCCGCAGTTTTTCATGCTGATGCGGGTCTACTATAAAAAGCAGTGCGGCATCTCTGATTTGAGCGAGCATATGGAAATTACCACTGCCGCAGCCAGCCAGACCGTGGAGAAACTTGTCCAGGGCGGATTCCTCGAACGCGCGGAAGACCCGAATGACCGCCGCGCCAAGCAGGTGACCCTTTCCCGGAAAGGTCGCGATCTGATCGAGAAGAGCATGATCGAGCGCTTTCGCTGGGTGGATGAAATTTTCGCCAGGATCAATGCCGAAGAACGTGCAAAGGTTACTGAGGCACTGACAATTTTATGGAATGCTGTCCAACAGGTGGAAGGCGAGAAAGACCTCGCGAATATCTCCCATCCTTCCGCATAATTTCTCCATGATCATTTGATATTTTTGCAAGTATACCGGTGGTCTCGAGACGGCTGACGACCCTTCAACTACGCTCAGGGCGCGCTGCCTGCTCGACGCCAAGACTCTTGCCAGAAGGAACACCATGCAATCAATAAAAAGCTATTCCACGAGGAGCGATACTGATGCTTAAGCTGCTCAAATTTGCGAAGCCATACTGGTTGATGCTCGCGCTCGCCATTACGCTTCTGTTTGCGCAAGCAAATTTTGACCTGGCTCTGCCGGATTATCTTTCCCGCATTGTGAACACGGGCATCCAGCAGAGTGGAGTTGAAAATGCTGTCCCGCAGGCCATTCGCCAGGGCGAAATGAACCGGTTGCTCCTCTTCCTGAGCCCGGCGGATAAAGAGTCCGTGCTCGCGGATTACACCCTCATCGACCAGAATTCCCCCGACTATGAAAAATATGTCGAGGAATATCCTGCCCTCAAAAGTGAACCTATCTATGTGTTGAATGACGTCCACCAGGCGGAAATCAACCGTCTCAGCCCGATCATGGGCAAAGCCTTGCTGGCTGTTTCAGGGATTGAAGCGGCGCTGGCGGATCCGGCCAAGGCTGCGCAAATCGGCAGCGCGTTCGGCGGCTTTGACCTGAGCAAGCTTCCCGCCGGCGCAGATGTTTTCACCATGCTGGGTAAACTCCCCCCCGAACAATTGGCAAAGATTACCGACGCCATGGATCAGAAGTTCGCGGCGCTCGGTGACAAAATGATCGTGCAAGCGGCAATCGGCGCGGTCAAGGCTGAGTACAAAGCGCTCGGCATGAACACAGACAAGGTGCAGAACAGCTACATCATCAACGTTGGCGGATGGATGCTTCTACTGACCCTTGCGTCCGGCGTCTGTACCATTATTGTTGGGTATCTATCTGCAAAGATTGCGGCTGGCATGGCGCGCGATATCCGCCGTGACGTGTTCAAGAAGGTTGAAAGCTATTCCAATACCGAGTTCGACAAGTTCTCGACAGCCTCGCTCATTACGCGTACCACCAACGATGTGACCCAGATCCAGATGGTGGTCATTATGATGGTGCGCATGATGTTCTATGCACCGCTGATCGGTATCGGCGGCATCATCAAAGTCCTCGCCAAGGATTCACCGCTCTCGTGGCTGATCGGCGTAGCTGTGTTGATGCTGGTCAGTTTGATCGCGATTGTCTTCTCGCTTTCCCTGCCCAAGTTCAAGCTCATCCAGAAACTGGTTGACCGCATCAACCTTGTGGCGCGCGAAAACCTCTCGGGCATGATGGTCATCCGCTCCTTCAACATGCAGGAGTTCGAGGAGAACCGTTTCGACAAAGCCAACCTGGATCTGACCGCGGTCAGTCTGTTCATCAACCGCGTGATGGTGATCATGATGCCCTTGATGATGCTGATCATGAACGTGTTGCTGCTTTCCATCATATGGTTCGGCGCACGCCAGGTTGCAGATGCAAATATGCAGGTTGGCGACATGATCGCGTTCATGCAGTACGCCATGCAGATCGTGATGTCGTTCCTGATGATGTCCTTCATGTTCATCATCATTCCGCGCGCTTCTGTGTCGGCGGACCGCATTGATGAAGTACTCAGCACTGAACCGCATATCCACGATCCCAGGCAGCCGCGACAGTTCCCCGCTCCATTCAAGGGATCGGTGGAATTCAACAATGTGTCCTTCCGCTATCCCGGCGCGGATACAGACGCCCTGCATAACATCAACTTTATCGCCCAACCGGGACAGACCACCGCGTTGATCGGCTCCACCGGCGCGGGCAAATCCACAATCGTCAATCTCATTCCGCGCTTCTATGAAGTAACCGGCGGCTCGATCCTCGTAGATGGCATGGACATCCGTGATGTGACCCAGCACGACCTGCGCGACAAGATCGGTTACGTGCCGCAAAAGAGCGCGTTGTTCTCCGGCACGATCGAGTCCAATCTGCGCTATGCGGACGAGAATGCCACGCCAGAGATGATTGAATCCGCCATTGATATTGCGCAGGCAAAGGAATTCGTGGAATCGAAACCCGAGGGTATGGCCGCAGAAATCTCACAGGGCGGCGCAAACGTATCCGGTGGACAAAAACAGCGCCTCTCTATCGCCCGCGCCATCGTCAAGAAGCCGCCGATCTATATCCTCGATGACAGTTTCTCAGCGCTCGACTTCAGGACTGACGCCGCATTACGCCGCGCATTCAAGGAAAAAACTGCAGACAGTACCCTGCTGATCGTGACCCAGCGCGTCTCCACCGTAAAGAATGCTGAACAGATCATTGTGCTCGATGAGGGCAGGATCGTTGGCAAGGGAACACACAGCGAATTAATGAAAAACTGCGAAACCTATAAAGAGATTGCCTTGTCGCAACTCAGCATGGAGGAATTAGCATGATGATGCAAGGTAGACCTGGTCAGCAAAGACGCGGTCCCATGGGAGGCCCAATGGGACATGGCCCCATGGCTATGATGCCCGGCGCAAAAGCCCGCGACTTTAAAGGTACGATGCGCAAACTGATCCAATATCTCGGAACGTACCGGCTCGCCATTTTGATCGTCCTGATTTTTGCGATCGCTTCCACCGCATCCAATATTGTCGGTCCGAAGATCCTCGGCAACGCCACGACCAAACTATTCGAAGGTGTGATGGCCGAACTGGGTGGTACCGGCTCGATTGACTTTAACTACATCGGCCGCATCGTTCTTCTGACGTTGGGCCTGTATCTCATTTCGGCGCTGTTTGCCTATATCCAGGGCTGGATCATGGCGAACGTCTCCACCAATATCGCATATCGCATGCGCCGCGATATTTCGGAGAAGATCAACCGCATGCCGCTCAGGTACTTCGACGGCACCACACATGGCGAAGTGCTCTCGCGCATCACCAATGACGTGGACACGGTCAACCAGACACTCAGCCAGAGCCTGACGCAGATCATTACATCCGCGGTGACCGTCATCGGCGTGCTGATCATGATGCTCTCCATTAGCTGGCTCATGACGCTGGTGGCGCTGATCATCATCCCGCTCTCGATGGTCACCGTCATGCTGATCGTGCGACAGTCGCAGAAATTCTTCAAGCAGCAACAGGACTACCTCGGGCACGTCAATGGTCACGTCGAGGAAATGTATGGCGGCCACATTGTGATGAAGGCTTTCAACGGCGAAGAGGAGAGCATCCAGAAGTTCGATGGATCGAACAACATGCTCTACGACGCCGCGTGGAAGTCCCAGTTCCTCTCTGGCTTGATGATGCCGCTCATGATGTTCATCGGCAACCTTGGATATGTGGCGGTTGCCATCCTCGGTGGTTATCTAGTGATCAAACAGACCATTACCGTCGGCGATATCCAGGCGTTCATCCAGTATGTGCGGTCATTCACGCAGCCGATCACACAGCTGGCGAACATCTCCAATATCCTGCAGCAGACTGCGGCGGCGGCGGAGCGTGTGTTTGAGTTTCTGGAAGAGGATGAAGAAATCGAAGAAACCAAAACCCCGATCAAGCTCGAGGATGTGAAAGGTCACGTCGAATTCAAGGATGTCCACTTCGGTTACACCCCGGATAAGATCATCATCAACGATTTTTCAGCGGAAGCGGAACCCGGGCACAAGATCGCCATCGTCGGCCCGACCGGAGCCGGCAAGACCACCATGGTCAAATTGCTGATGCGCTTCTATGATGTCAACAGCGGCGCGATCCTGATCGATGGTCACGACATCCGCGACTTCACCCGCCACGACCTGCGCAAGTTGTTCGGCATGGTATTGCAGGATACGTGGCTCTATAACGGCACCATCATGGAAAACATCCGCTATGGCCGACCGGATGCAACGGATGAGGAAGTCATCGCCGCCGCGCAGGCCGCGCACGTGGATCACTTTGTCCACACCTGGCCGGATGGCTACAACATGGTGCTCAACGAAGAGTCATCGAACATCTCGCAGGGACAGATGCAATTGCTGACCATCGCCCGCGCGGTACTGGCGGACCCGAAGATCCTCATCCTCGATGAAGCCACCAGTTCGGTCGACACCCGTACCGAGATCCTCATCCAGCGCGCCATGGACAACCTGATGAACGACAAGCGCCGCACCAGTTTCGTCATCGCTCACCGCCTCTCCACCATCCGCGACGCAGATTTGATCCTCGTCATGCAACACGGCGACATCGTTGAGCAGGGTAACCATGAAGAACTGCTGGCCAAACAAGGCTTCTACTATGAACTGTATATGAGTCAATTCAAAAAGCAGGATGAAATGGTCGAAACCGAAGCTGTAGCTGCCTGATATTTGGCTGACGTTACATGAAGGCGTGAGATTCACGTATGGTTTTGCGCCTTTATCTTTAGTGTAAGTGAACTAACTCACCTTATTACGCTCCCTCACCCTAACCCTCTCCCAATGGGAGAGGAGACTCCCTTTCCCCTTCGGGGGAAGGGGTGGGGATGAGGAAAAAACTGCGTAATATCTGTGAACTAACAATCAGTAGCAATTGATTTTAGAAATAGCGAAAGGAATTCCATGCAAGCTACAATGCCTCGACAGAATGCCCGCGCACGCGGGCGCGGACAGCGCCCCTCCTTCAAAGGGATTGGACGCGCCATCCGCTACCTGACGCATTACAAACGTCAGGCCCTTTTACCGTATCTCTTTTTGATTATCGCGACGCTCTCGCAGCTTGCCGTTCCCCATTTAGTGCGCAATATCATTGATGCGGTCACGAGCGGCTATGTCGCGGATCAAATCCTGGGTGCTCTGGACAAAATCCCCGCGGCGGTCATGGGCCAGGCACTGCCGAAGATTCTCGAAGCCACAGGCAAGAATCCATCTTTGACAATGGATCAGCTCAAAGCCCAGTTGACCGCGGAGTTGAATAATGCGCCGCGTGCATTGGTGACCGCGCTGGTCGCCATCCTCATCTTCGCCGTATTGCGCGGAGTGTTCGCTTTCCTGCAAGCCTATTGGGCGGAGAAAAACTCTCAGTCGGTGGCATATGATCTCCGCAATGACTTGTACGCCAAGATTCAAAATCTGTCCTTCTCTTATCACGATAAAAACCAGACCGGGCAGTTGATGATCCGCGCCACGGATGACGTGGAGAAAGTCCGTTTATTTATTGGCCAGGGATTACTGCAGCTTGTCGGCGCGGTGATCCTTTTAGTCGGTACGATCATCATTTTGTTTAGCTCGAACGTTTCGCTGGCGTGGACCACCATGCCCATCCTGCCGGTGGCCGTTGTCGTATTTGGGATCTTTGCAGGCGTAAGTCAGCCATTGTTCATTCAGGTGCAGCAGAAACTGTCGGCGCTCAACACGGTCCTGCAGGAAAACCTGGCGGGCATAAAAGTGATCAAGGCCTTCACGCGTGAAAAGGAACAGCAGGCAAAGTTCCGCGGCGCCGCAGACGCGACCATGAATCAGGCGATCACTGTATCGCGGCTGTTCACTTTTCTGTTCCCATTGATATTCCTCATTGCCAATCTGGGCCAGGCTGCCATTCTGTATGTGGGCGGCAAGCAGATCATTGCGGGCACGCTCACACTCGGCGCATGGCAGGAGTTCTCGCTGTATTTGATCTACCTGTTCTTCCCGATCGCACAGCTCCAATTCATCATTATCCAGATGGGACAGGCCTCCGCTTCGGCAGAACGCATCTTCGAGATCCTCGATGCCAAATCAGACATTGTCGATAAACCCGATGCCACCAAACTGCCTCCTGTAAAGGGCAATGTCAAATTCGAGAACGTGACCTTCCGCTATTTCAGCGGCGGAGAGCCGGTGTTGAATAAGGTCTCATTCGAGGCAGTTCCCGGCGAAACGATTGCATTGCTCGGTGCAACAGGTTCCGGTAAGACGACGATCATCAACCTGCTGCCGCGCTTCTATGATCCTACCGAGGGCAGGATCACCATTGATGGGTATGACCTGCGCGACGTCACGCTCGACTCGCTTCGAGCCCAGATCGGAATCGTTTTGCAGGAGACAACTCTCTTCAGCGGGACGATCCGCGAGAACATCGCCTTTGGCCGACCCGACGCTTCGCAGGAGGAGATCGAAGCCGCGGCAAAAGCCGCTGCCGCGCATGACTTCATCCTCTCCTTCCCGGAAGGCTACGATGCGCATGTTGGGGAACGCGGTACCACACTTTCCGGAGGACAAAAACAACGCGTCGCCATCGCCCGCGCCCTGCTCCTCAACCCACGCATTCTCATCCTGGACGACTCCACTTCCAGCGTGGATCTCAATACAGAGGCGCAGATCCAAAAGGCACTCGACACCCTGATGAAAGGACGCACATCCTTTGTCATTGCACAACGCATCAGCACCGTGATGAACGCCGATAAGATCATCGTTCTCGACAAAGGCGAGATCGTGGCGCAGGGCAAACACGCGGATCTGATGGAAGACAGCCCCATCTACGCGGAAATTTACAATTCTCAAATTCTGGCTTATGAAGCGGATCATGCCGAACAGTCAAAGGAAGGTGCACTATGATGGGCCCCGGCCGCTTCAACAACATGCTTGAACAACAGACGCTCAAGCCGCGCAATCTCAGTGAAACGCTGGGGCGTCTCGGTTCTTATTTTGGGCGCTTCTGGTACATGATCATCGTGGCCGTCATCTTTATCGCAGTTTCAACATGGAGCCAGGTGATCAATCCCCAGTTAGCAGGGCAGGCAACGGACTGCTTCCTCGTTCCAACCGGTGCTTCTGTCCTTGGAAACTTTGGGGCATTCGGCGACCAGGCAAATTCACAAGCAAGCAAATCGGCCTCGAGCTGCTGGCTCACCAGGGATGATCCCTCTGCGTTAACGTTTTCGCAAAAGATCATCTATAAGGCATACAGCATTGGCGGTTTCAAAGCTTCGGACCCTCTCACGGCAACCAGTGACCAGCGTATCACGGGCTTGCTCCGTCTGATCCTGGTAATGATTGCATTGTTTGTTCTCGGCTCTGTCCTGACAGGCGCCACCTTCTTCACCATGGCATGGACCGGTCAACATGTTCTGCGTGCCCTGCGCGTGGAAGTGTTCGAGCAGCTGCACCGCCTGTCGCTGAGTTACTACTCCGAGCACGAAGCCGGCGATCTGATGAGCCGCATCACCAACGACACAAGCGCCATCGAACAGGCAATTTCCTTCGCGCTCGTCAACGTATTCAGCGGAGTCCTTCTGCTTGTTTCCGTTGCGTACAGCATGATCGTTGAGAACCTGCCGTTTGCCCTGCTTTCGTTAGCGGTCGCGCCCATCATGTACATTGCCACAGTGTATTTTTCAAACCAGGCTCGCAAAGCCTTCCGTGTGGCACGCCAGGAGATCGGCTCGGTCAATGCTGAGTTGCAGGAAAGCATCGCGGCAGTCCGTGAAGTGCAGGCCTTCAATCGGGCGGATGAAAATATCGAGCAATTCAAGGAAGTCAATGCCGCCAACCGCGATGCGAATGTTCGTGCTGTAGCATACACCTCAGCCCTTGGCCCCTCTCTGGAAGCCTTATCTTATGTGGCGCTGGCCATTGTCACAGGCGTGGGCGGATGGTACCTGCTCAAAGGTCAAACTCTTTGGGGTGCAACGGTAACACTGGGTCTGGTCGTGACCTTCCTGGCTTATGTTCAGCGTTTCAATCAGCCGATCCAACAGATCGCTGTGCTTTGGACGAACATTCAGAACGCCATCGCCGGCGCCGAACGCATCTTTGGCATTCTCGATGAAAAGCCTGCTGTGTTCAATAAACCCGGTGCTCAAACAATACCGCAGATCAAAGGACTGGTCGAATTCGATCACGCAACACATTCCTACGAAGATGGCGTACCGGTCCTGAAGGATGTCACTTTCACAGCACAACCCGGACAGACCATCGCGATCGTGGGTCCGACCGGTGCAGGCAAGACCACCATCATCAACCTGCTGCCGCGCTTCTACGATGTGACCGGCGGTTCTGTGAAGATCGATGGCATCGACGTCCGCGATGTGACGATGAAGAGTCTGCGCGGACAGATCGGCATCGTGCTGCAGGACACCTTCCTCTTCAGCACAACCGTGATGGAGAATGTCCGCTTTGGGCGGCCCACTGCAACCGATGAAGAAGTGATGGCGGCCATCAAACTTGCCAACGCGGATTCGTTCATCGAGCGCCTGCCGCAGAAATATCAGACTGTTTTAGGTGAACGCGGCTCGGGTCTTTCGCAGGGGCAGCGGCAACTGCTTTCGATTGCGCGCGCCGCTCTGGCAGACCCGCGCATCCTCATTTTGGATGAAGCCACTTCCAGCGTGGACACGCGAACCGAGCGTCTCATCCAAAAAGCATTCGACCAATTGCTCAAAGGACGCACATCCATCGTGATCGCACACCGCTTATCCACTATCCGCAACGCTGACCAGATCCTCGTGCTCGATGACGGCGAAATCATTGAACGTGGGAAGCACGACGAATTGATGGCAAAGGAAGGTTTCTACTACAACCTGTATATGAGCCAGTTCAAGAAGCAGGAAGAAGTGGAGATGGTGGGATCGAAATAATCTTCTCCACAAATCAAAAAAGTAGGGACACGATATATCGTGTCCCTACTTTTTTGTGGTTAAATTGACTTAGGAGTTTCCCATGCCCACACAAGATCTCGAATTTATCCGTTTCCTGAAAGCTTATCCCAGTTACCCTCAAACCGAATCCATAGATAAACTCCGCGCCAGCGAATACGCACGCCTCGACCTCGGCGAGCATATTTACCTCGATTACACCGGCGGCGGGCTGTACGCCGAGTCACAGATCCGCAGGCATCACCAAATGCTCAGCGAGAATGTCTACGGCAACCCCCACTCGTCCAACCCCACTTCGCTGGCGGCCACGCATCTCGTCGAACACGCCCGCCAGTACATCCTCAAATTCTTCAACGCAGACCCCGACGAATATCTCGCCATTTTCACATCCAATGCCAGCGGTGCGCTCAAGCTGGTTGGAGAGTCTTATCCCTTCCCAAACGGGCGCTATTTGCTGACATTCGATAACCACAATTCCGTCAATGGGATTCGGGAATTCGCGCATGCCCGCGGCGCAGAGGTGACCTACATTCCCATGATCCTCCCGGACATGAGCATCGCCGCCTCGCAACTGGACCTCGAGCTGGCGCGGCCTTCGAAAAACGGACACAACCTCTTTGCCTATCCCGCGCAATCCAATTTTTCCTCCGTTAAACATTCGCTCGAATGGATCGAGAAAGCCCACTCTTACGACTGGGATGTGCTGCTCGATGTGGCTGCTTATGTTCCCACCAACAAACTTGACCTCAGCAAAGTCAGGCCCGACTTTGCCCCGGTCTCCTTCTACAAAATGTTTGGCTACCCGACGGGACTCGGTACACTGATCGCGCGCAGGTCGGCGCTGGAAAAGTTAAATCGTCCCTGGTTTGCAGGCGGGACGATCACGGTTGCATCTGTACAGGGCGACAAATACTATCTCGCCGACGGCGCGCCCGCTTTCGAGGATGGCACGCTGGACTACTTGAATATCCCCGCCATCGAGATCGGACTCAAGCATATCGAGTCCATCGGCTACGATGTCATCCAGGAACGCGTCCGCACACTGACGGGATGGCTCCTCGATAACTTAACTGCTATGAAACACAGCAACGGGAAACCACTTGTCCATCTCTTCGGTCCCAGCACCACCGAAAATCGCGGCGGCGCGGTGACGGTCAACTTTTACGATCAAGATGGCGTCGCCTTCGATCACCGTTTCATCGAAAGTGAAGCCAACAAAGTCAATATTTCCCTTCGCACAGGCTGTTTCTGCAATCCGGGTGCGGGCGAAATCGCCCTCGGCATCTCGCGCGTCGAGCTGGATGTCTGCTTCACCAAACCAGAGCACGAAGACCGCCTCTCCATTGATGATTTCCGTCACTGTATAGACGGCAAATCCAGCGGCGCGGTGAGGATCTCCGTTGGCATGGTCACCAATTTCAACGATGTGCAGGGATTCCTGGCGTTTGCGAGAGGGCTATTAAGTTAACCACGTGACAGTCACCTTGAAGGTGACTGTCACGTTCCAACAAAAGGATTCAACTATGAGTGGAAATAGCGGCATGAGAGGGTATCTATTTCAGACCGTAGTAAGCCTATTAAGTGCTTTGGAAGACAATGAAAAGTGGGACTATCTTGCTTTAGAACCTACCAGCGAAAGCGAGAAAGTGGATATTGCCTGGTATTCCTCTGATAATACAATAAAAGTTTCACAAGTTAAATCGTCACAAAATCAGATAAATTTGCCCATAGTGAGAACATGGGCTAAAGAGTTAGAAGATTCATTACGGGCAAGTCAGTATGAGCTAATTCTCATTGGTCCATGTTCAAAAGAAGTAGCAAGCCTAGAAAAATTAGGGAGTGTTATTATACCTATCCCAAAGTCACTGGATGTGGACAGTCTAATTGAACAAGCGGCTCATCGTCTTGATCGTTATATCGAAGCTAGAGGTCTACCCAGAGTATCAGCTTTGACAAGAGAAATAATTATCAATGCTTTAATCACTAAACTTGAAAATTATTCAACATTTGGTTCCAAAATCTCAAGAAGAGACTTTTGTAATTTGCTAGACGAATGGATAACAACCATCATTCGAGCCAGAAATGATGTTATCAAAAATGGTTCGAGTCTTTCGGGAATGAAATTTGATGACTGGGTAAATGCTTTGATAAAAGTTCGTTTTACAAACCGCGAAAACATAACCCAGAAAGATATCCTGACTCAAAATCTTGTTGAATGGATAAATCAAGTTCAACCTGCTATGAAAATTACACAATCTGCAACTCACAGAGTGACCCAAGGGGGAAGTTTATCCAAAGAAGAAAGGTGGCAATTCTATTCTGACGCCAAAAAGCTGGAAGAAATACTAGACGATGTTATCGTCCCACCTATAGCTTTGGACTCACACTTCGCTCTCAGGGAATCGGCCCGACATTATCGAAGGGCTTTTAGTTATCTTTATAACTCAAATTGCGATGGTTTTACTGAGGAGTTAGAATTAGCAACAGCGAAAACGAAGGAATCTATTCAACTATTTGAAAAAGCAAAGAAGCATTTAGCATAAATATCCAAGACATCCTCCTCCTTTACGAATACAAGTACTGGGCCAATGGAAAAACTCTCCGCGTGGTCATTGGTACTATGCAGTAAGAGACCCCTCACACCAAAACTTCTCTGTTTAGAGGTAAAAGTCATGTCAGAGAACAAACCAACCGAAGCATTCATCCGCGAAGTATGGCATTCCTATCTTACAACTGGAAGCATGCCGCCCGGTGTAAATCCGCCCTGGTATGAACGGAAGGTCTTTCGGCCGTTGATCAGCCGCGTGCCGAAGAGTCCGCGCTGCGATGTTTGTTATATTCCTTTCGAGGGATTGGGAGGCCGTTTCTCGAAAACGTTCCTGGGTGTCGAACCCTCAAAATTAAACCCGCACCTGTGCAATTTGTGTGAACGATATGCCCAGAAATATGATGGCGGTGTGGAACTCGAAATCTCGATGTTGTTCGTGGATGTGCGCGGCTCTACAACCATGGCAGAGGACATCCGGCCTGCAGAGTTTAGCCGGAAGATCGATCGATTCTACCGGGCCGTGACGGAGGTCTTTTACAGGAATAATGGATTCGTCGAAAAGCTGATCGGCGATGAAGTGGCAGGCTTCTTCGTCCCGGGATTTGCAGGGCCAAAACACGCAGCCGTTGCACTGGATACTGCAAAAAAGATCATGAAATCTCTGGGATACGGCAGCCCGTCCGGGCCCTGGATGCCCGCTGGAATCGGCATCAACACCGGTATCGCGTTTGTAGGCTCCGTCCATGCCGATGGTGGTGTGACGGATATCTCCATGCTCGGCGATTCAGTGAACACTGCCGCCCGTCTGACCTCTCTTGCTGGACCGGGAGAGATTCTGATCAGCGAAAGGGCCACAGAAGCCGCCGGGCTGCGAACGGAAGGAATGGAATCTCGCAGCCTGGAACTAAAAGGCAAGAGCAGGAAGGTATCGGCATGGGTTTTGAAGATGGCAAAGTGATGAGGTCAAGGCAAACTAAAACTACCGGATATCGTCCTCCTTTACGATGACAGCTCTAGCCAATGGACAAAGCTTGGTCGCCGTCGCAAAAGTAGCGGAGGTGCAATTCCTCTCCCCAGCGGAATTTCCATTTGGCGGCTTTCGCGGCATGATTGTACATATCCTCGATGCAGAGTTCGACCGGCGTATATTTTCAGCACAAGGGCTGGTGCGCGCCAGAGCCGAACGAAGCAGAATTTCTTAACCGATAGACAATATGACCATCACAGTTAGCCAGTTGATTCCCATCCTGCAGGTCGCCATCGGACCTGTCGTCCTGATCTCCGGCGTAGGGCTGCTCATCCTTTCGCTGACCAATCGTCTCGGCCGCGTGATCGACCGGGGCCGCAGTTTGGTGCGGGAGATGCCGGAAATCCCGGAACGGCATCGTTCCAATACCACACAGCAGCTTCATATCCTTTCGCGGCGGGCAAACCTGCTGCAGCGAGCGATTGTTTTTGCTACGTTTTGTGTGTTATTTGCTGCTGTACTTGTCATCACCCTGTTCTTCACCGCCGCCTTTCACATCGAAGATGCCTGGTTGATCGGCATCCTGTTCATCGCCGCGATGGGATCGCTCATCACGGCGCTGGTCGCTTTTTTGCAGGAGCTGAACCAGTCACTGATCGCCTTCCGTCTGGACATCGGCGAAGACAGTAGATAAATGATTGATTTCCCATGAATGGACAAAACCGCGCCAACATCAAGCCCGGCATGACCGTCTTGATCGTTCTCAAGAAAGATCAGTCCACCGGCAAATTGACCAAAGGCATCGTCAAGGATATTCTCACAAAATCTCCGAACCACCCGCACGGTATCAAGGTCCGTCTGACGGATGGACAAGTGGGGCGGGTGAAGGAAATTGTGAATTAACCATATTCTATAAAAGCAGTGAGGAAATGATGATTCGACAACTGGCACACCTGAATTTCGTAACAAACGATCTTGGTAGAATGATCGAGTTCTACGTGAACAAACTTGGCATGAAGGTCAAGTTCACGTTGAATAACAGGAAGGGTCAGCCCTTCGGTTATTACTTCGAGTGTGGAAACACAACCTTCATCGAGGTCTTCGACCAGGCGCTGGCCGCTGAGGAATGGGGCGGAAAAGTGGAAGAGTTGACAGCGGGCACCCGCTATCGGCATTTCTGCCTCGAGGTCACCGGCCTGGATGAATATTGCCGGCTGCTGAAAAGCAAAGGCGTCGATGTCACGGACATCACCCTTGGCATGGACAATTCGAGGCAGGCCTGGATCAACGATCCGGATGGCAATGCTATCGAACTGATGGAATATGGTCCGTCCAGCCTGCAGCTTACTGGATCAAAGGAGCAACAATGATCGGCAGAATCTGGCACGGATACACCACCCCTGAGAACGCAGACACATACGAAGACCTCCTCAAGGAGGAAATCTTCATTGGGATCCGGGATCGTTACATCCCGGGCTTTCAGGAAATCCAGTTGTTCCGCAGAAATGTGGAGAGCGAAGTGGAGTTCATCACCATCATGTGGTTCGATACCCTCGAATCGGTCAGTGCCTTTGCGGGAGAAGATTACGAAGGGGCTGTGGTCCCGCCTAAAGCGCGCGCTCTGCTCAAACGTTTCGATGAGCGCTCCCAGCATTACCAAGTCCGTGAGCGATTGACAGGAAGTGAATAACAATCCATTGTTTGGTCGCAAGATCAATCTTAGAGGTTCAAGCAGGTTCCCATGCAAACAAAATATCGTGTGCAACGCATTCTCTGGTTCCTCATCCTGACAGGCACCATGACCTTTGCCTGCGCCATCCCAGCTCTCCCACTGCAAACCAGAGCAACGCCGACTCCCACGGGCCAGATCAACGCAATCGAAAATGGGACCACCGGGCCTGCCGTCGACAAGAGCAATTGGGGGGTATGGGCCGGGGGCATCACCAGTCACACCTCCCGCCAGTACATGGTGAATGGCGCAGTAGCCAACACCTGCACGACGGATTGGGCCACAGACTTCATGTTTACCGTTGATCCCACTGGAAATGTGGACGGCATTGGCACTTCGTCATTATCTACCGGGCCTGATTGCTCACCCCATACTGTGTCTGGTAATAGCACAGGAATGGTGATTTCTGTAAAAGGCCGAGAAGACCAGAGCGCGTTCTATCTCAACCTGGGTATCATGGGCGTCGAACCTATGCCGTCCGTTGATTTCGGCGGATATTCTCTTCTCATCTCGAATGGTGCCTGTCCGCCGGTGATGCAGAGCATTACGATCCCCAAATTAGGTTCGACCTCTGCCGAGGCGCAGTTAGACCTGAGCGGTATCATGACGGGTTGCGCCGGTTCGAAAGATGACCTGATGACCAATCAGAGTCAGGTCAAACTGGAATACCGTTTCAAATGCAGCGAAAATCCATTTGGCAGCGATCCAAACGCGGACAAGATTTGTGAATAACCATGGGAAAGAATCCAATTAACCTCGCGCTGCGCTTCTTCCTCGAGCTTGCCGGGCTTTTTGCCTTTGGCTATTACGGCTGGACTCAATTCAATGGCATCTTGCGTTTTCTGCTTGCCCTTGCGCTTCCCTTCATCGCCGCGGCCATCTGGGGAATCTTCCGGGTCCCCGGCGATGGAGGCGCACCGATTGTCCGTGTGGCCGGCGTCCTGCGCCTGTTGATCGAGGTGATTTACTTTGCATCTGCAACCTGGTGTCTCTTTGCTGCGGGTGCTGTCACCGCAGGTTGGATCTTCGGATGCCTCACCCTATTTCACTACCTGATCTCCTATGACCGTCTTGCCTGGCTTATCAAACAATAAGCTCTGAGTTTTCCTTATGCTATACTGATTTCAATGGATCAAGTCTGGAGAAGACTCTCATGAAGAATCGTTATTGGGGATGGACATCCCGCTTCTTTTTCTGGATCCCTGGCCTGCTCGCCCTTTCATTGACCATTTTCCTCGCTGCGTGCGCTCCGGCCGCGACACAGAGCCCAACCCCGCAGGGTGAAGGCCCGCGCGACAACTGCGGATTTATCGAACCGTCCAATGCTGAAGTGCAGAAAATCCTTTCGGTTGGCAAGAGCCTGTTCACATCCCCGGATTGGGTCAAGAGCTACACGGTGGAACCCTACAAGATCACGGTCTCCCGCAACAATGACAAGGAAAGCGCAGTCGCTTACACCGAATATCTGATCTACACCTGTGGCTATACCCAGGAGGATATGAACAAATACTTTAACGACGCGGGATTCAACACCATTTTTTCAGGCTACGAAAGCCACAATATGGCGAACTTTTGCGAGAATAAAGGACTCGCTTTATACAAGTTTGATCTGGTTGACAAAGGCACCGACTACATCGCCAACTACTGGGTCAAACAGCAGGATGACACGCACATCCTGGTCATGATGCTGGTCTTTCCAAGGGAAAGCAGCACCAAGCTCGACGAGTACAGTGCACAGATCTTCCCCGAACTGACCCATTGTCCCTAGGCTCCATCACATTTTTGC
>JAKOVF010000066.1 GCA_029782225.1 Chloroflexota bacterium
TGGATGATCTGGAGGACTTTGCCGATTTCTTCTTCGGCACTTTCTCACCGCGTTTGCGAGCTTCGGAAAGACCGATTGCTATCGCCTGTTTGCGGCTGGTGACCTTCTTGCCAGATCGGCCGCTCTTGAGCGTCCCATGTTTGCGTTCGTGCATTGCTTTCTTGACTTTCTTCTGTGCCCCTTTGCTGTATTTCGCCATAATAATCTCCTTTCGGATGTTCAATGGGTAATCCAAAATCTAAAACGAAGAAAGGAGGGAATTGTTATGTGCTGGAAATCACAGAATGATAAAAAGTGTCCGGTGGCACACCCTACGGACGCGATGTCCGCGTTAATCTCGTGCTGAATACCAGTTCAACACTCGTAAGGCGCGCAGCGTGATCCACCGGCTCGGCCGGCCTTCACCCTCATCCATCTCGATCGGCATCTTGCCGGGGTAGCGGGTCTCGAGCGGCCACCGGCCATCGCGGTCGCGCCTGGAAGCGACCAAGTCGATCGCCTCGGCCACGTGCAGGTCGGGCGCGACGCCGGCTCGGCGCAGGTACTCCAACCCCCGCAGTACATCGTAGTGCCACCAGGTCGGGAAGGCGAAGCGGGTCCATGCCGCGCCGCCCTTCCGATCGCGCTCGATCACCTCGCCGGTTGACCGCCGGCGGAAGAGGCGGCGCTCGAGGAGGTATTCCTGTCCACGGAGGCGGGCCGTGGTCACCTCCGGGCTGCTCCCGAAACGCAACTCGTACTCAAGCAGGGCCTCCAGCACGCAGATCGTGGTGTTGAACGACGACCGTGTCGAGCCGTTCTCGGCCTCGCAGTTCCAGCCGCCGTCGGGCAGTTGCTCAATGAGCAGCCGATCGACAATGCCCCGCACATCCTGGCCGAAGTACGCGCCGACCGCACCGACCTGTCCGTTGATACAAGGCTCCAGCTCACCGGCGAAGAAAGGATTGTCATTACACTCTGGCGGGCCGCAATCCTTCCACGTCACGTGGTCACGGACAAGGTCAACCGAGCGACGCGCCTGTTCGCTCGTGGGATCGAGACCGAAGTCCCGCAGCAGCATCAGGACATACATGGTGGAGTCCCACCCGCGGTTCCACGCCGCGCCGGCCCACCGCCCGTCGGCTGCCTGGAGGGCAAGCAACTGCGCGCCCCAGCCCTCCGTAGCGACCTTCACGCGCTCGGCCGCGACCTCGTCCGCGGGCGCACCGATCAGGTCCCGCATCACCTGCCAGCGGATCGAAGGGTCAGAATCAAGCAGCCACCCTATGACCGGTTTATTAGGTTTCGGGGCTTGCCCTTTGGGTGGATGGGTCGCCATCTGCTGGTTTCTCCTTACTTGTAATATTCGGACAACTGAGGGTGATTTTACAACCCCGTCAAGCCAATCATCCGCATAAAGAAGACTGCCCTCAACTCTTTGGCTGAGGGCAAATTTTTCATCAAAGTTTGAATACTATCCCCGCAATGGGGACCTCGAACCTAGCGGGTCTAGGTTCAAGTCCTATTGAAGTACAATTTAGGTATCCTGACATATTGTGAAAGCACTCTTAAAAGAATGCCAGATGAACTGGCTTCATTTAATTCTCTGATCAAGTAGTTTTCTTATTTTGTATCTTAGTTGTGCTCTATGGTTTCTCAAATCATTTTCTTTTTCGTTCCCAAACGATATAGCAATCTCCACTAGATATTTTGATAGTTGACCCGAAGGGTCGACTATGAGAGATGTAGACTCTATATCGGAAATAACAATCTTCTTTTTAAGGTCTTCAAGTTCTTTGTTATCTTTTACCAACTCTTTCCTCTCCTCATCCAACACCTTGCGAGAGGAATTCAATTCCTTTCCCAATTGCTTTAATCTTTCTTGATCGTCATTTGACTCCTTACGATATTCATCCAATTCTCTCCCCAATTGCTCTAATCTCTCTAGATCTTCATTCGACCCATATTCATCTAGTTTTTTCCTCAATTGATCTAATTCTTCTTGATCCTCATTCAACTCCATATGATATTCATCCAGTTCTTTCATCAATTGATCTAATTCTTCTTTATCATCAAGAGATTCGATCTCATACTCATTAATTTTTTTCCGTGTGATCTCCAATCTTTGAACAAAGGTACTTTTTTTATTGTCCAAAAGCTCAAATGAATTTTCTATTAGCTTATGCTTTTCCTCAGTCTGCCTCTGAGCAATTTGATTTTGCAGTTCGCTCGTCGGCCTGGTTTTTTCCTCTCTCTCACGCAGCCTCTGGCCGAGCCCATTGATTTCCTTACCCGTTTTGTCAAGTTCCTTTTATTGCTCCATTATCCTTTCTCGGTGTTCACGAGATTGATATGTCTTATACTCAAGTTCTAACAAAAGAGAAACAAAAGACTCTACTTTTGCTATATTGGTTAGCAACCTCTCTCGTTTTAGATCAACCTTACCTTGAATAATCCGATATCTATGTCCAAGATAGCCAAGGATTATTCCTGACAAAAAAGTAATGACTAGGTAAAGTGTTTCTTGTGACATTTCAATTCTAGGCCCTTTTCAACAAGCCCACTTTCGGCGGTTTTTGTGAAGCTCTCTTAACTCTTCTTCCGCTAGTTTTGCTTGAGTATAAGGAACTGTCCAATGGTAAAACATCCCATCATTTTTTGAACTCTGCTAACGCTCTTGCCTGCGCGATTAGCTTTCGCAAATCATCTTTGCTCAATTGCCATGATTTAATGGAAAGAATTACCTGACCCATTAACTTAGTATATAACAAAATTTGCCTATAGCATAGCTACAGGCAAATCTATCCAGTTCAGGCTCCTCGCCGAGGACTTGAACCTCGAACCTAGCGGTTAACAGCCGCCCGCTCTGCCATTGAGCTAGCGAGGAAGGCGACGGGGATTATACGGATAAGGGGAGGGAATGTCAAGGCGAGATTATTTCGCGCAGAGCGTAATGAGCCGACAGGCAAATGAAGTCGCATCGTCCCCGAAGGCGGAAGCGCGGGTAGCTTGAAAATGTTGTGTTGACTTTTTACCCGTCCTTCGAGTACGCCGTCCAAAGAACGTACGGCTCAGCTCCGGACGAAGAAACGCTAATAATGGATCGCGCTCAGATTATCCAGCTTGTCCACTGTATGCGTGGCCGTGATCTGGCGCACGGTTCCGGTCAGGCCGCGGACAACGAGGGTTTCGGTCATAATATGATTGCCATGATAACGGACGCCCTTGAGCAATTCACCGTCGGTGATGCCGGTCGCCGCGAAGAAGACATCTTCGGAGGCAACCAGATCATTCATTGTGATGACCTTATCGAAGTCATAGCCGGCTTCCTTGCCGCGGCGTAATTCATCCTCATCGCGCGCGTACAACTTGCCCTGGATCTCACCGCCCATCGCCCGCAGGGCGCACGCAGCCAGCACGCCTTCCGGCGTGCCGCCGATGCCCAGCAGAACATCCACGCCTGAGTCGGGCCAGGCGGTCATCAAGGCGGCGGCTACATCACCATCAGGGATCTGCCGGATTCGCGCGCCAGCCTTGCGGATCTCCGCGACCATAGCCTCGTGACGCGGGCGGTCAAGGATGATCGTCGTCAGATCTTCCACATCCTTGCCTTTGGCTTTGGCAACGGCCTGTAAATTTTCAGTGATGGATTTTTCGATGTTGATCCGGCCCTTGGATTCCGGCCCGACCGCGATCTTGTTCATGTACACGAAAGGGCCAGGATCGAACATCGTCCCTCGTGGCGCGAGCGCAACCGTCGCCAGGGAATTCGAGCGGCCAAATGCCAGAGGGCGAGTCCCGTCGATGGGGTCCACCGCCACATCCACGTTCGGGGCAGAACCGTTGCCCACTTTTTCGCCGTTGTACAACATCGGGGCTTTGTCCTTCTCCCCTTCGCCGATGACGATGACCCCGTTCATATCCACCGTGCTGAGGACGAGCCGCATCGCATTGACCGCGGCCTGGTCTGCCCCTTCTTTATCGCCGCGTCCCATGAAGCGGCCCGCCATCATCGCCGCAGCCTCGGTGACGCGTGCCAGCTCGAGTGCTAAATTGCGAGTGGGTGTAGCGCCTAAAACATCCATCATGACCTCCAATTTATAGAACGAACCAGACGATGAAATAATATCCAATGACCGCGCCCCACAGCCAGGAGTCAATGCGGTCGAAGAAACCGCCATGCCCGGGGATCGCTTCCCCGGAATCCTTCAGCCCGGATTGACGTTTGAACATGCTCTCGCCGAGGTCGCCCAGCGGCGTCAGGATACCGAGGACCAGTCCCAGCACGGCGCCCTGCAGGGGTGTGACATCACCGCCCAGATTCCCAAACGTCGAATACGCATACGCCAAAAACGCCCCACCGATCGCGCCGGTGAAGACACCGGCCGCGTAACCCTCCCAGCTTTTTTTGGGGCTGAGGCGCGGCGTCATCTTGTGCCTGCCATACGCCGCCCCAAGCGAATATGCGCCAGAGTCCGCCAGCCAGACGGACGGCAAAATCAGCATGAACCACCATCCGCCTTCCGGCAGGTTGCGGATGTCCAGCAGGTATGCGCCAATCCAGCCGAGATAAACCAGCCCGCCGACCGTCGCACAAAAATCAAGCGCGGCCTGGTTTCGGCCGCGCTCATAAGCGATGAGGTGAAAGGTCAATGCCGCGAGGATCAGCGCGGCAAACACCGGCAGTGACAGTTGAAACGGTTCGAAGCCGAATGGGCGCACCTCGAACATGCGCACGGCAAGGATCAAGCCAACCCCTCCGACCGTAATATACATCTGCGGCTCGACTTTGACGGCGCGAAACATATATAAGTATTCCCACGCGGCCCCCACGACAAACACAAAGATCAACGTAAAATAGAAAATCCCGCCAAACAGGATGGCAGGCACGATGACCAGACCCAATCCTATGCTTGTGAGGAGGCGTCTACGCATTTGACTTGGACCCCTCAAGCTCCTCCGAGGATACCTTGCCATAGCGGCGCTCGCGCCCTGCGTAGGTTTCGAGTGCGCGCCGATATTCATCCTTATCGAAATCAGGCCAGTAGGTGGGCGTGACGTACCATTCCGAATAGGCTGCCTGCCAGATCAGGAAATTGCTCACGCGCAATTCTCCCGATGTACGAATGACCAGGTCAGGGTCCGGCACACCCGCTGTGAACAGGTACTTGCTGACAAGTTGATCGGTCACCTCTTCAGCCGGGATACCGTCTTTGATGATGCGTTCGATGGCATAGACGATCTCATCGCGTCCGCCATAATTCCAGGCAACATTTAAGATGAGGCGGTCATTGTTCTTCGTCAGCTCGATCGCTTTCAGGACCTTGGCCTTGATCTTCGGCCCCAGGCGGTCCAGCCGCCCAATGTGACGCAACTGCACGCCCTCCTGATGCAGCTCGTTCAGTTCGCGGTCGATCACGTCCTGCAGGATCCCCATCAATCCTTGGACTTCTTCCGCAGGACGTCCCCAGTTCTCTGTGCTGAACGCGTAGATCGTCAGGTACTTAATGCCAAACTCCACGGTGGCGCGAATCACGCGGCGCAGGTTTTCGGTGCCAGCTTTATGCCCGGCCACGCGCGGCAAACCGCGTGAAAGCGCCCAACGCCCATTCCCATCCATGATGATGGCAACGTGTTGAGGAATTTTTTC
Source organism: Chloroflexota bacterium (assembly GCA_029782225.1). Lineage (GTDB taxonomy): Bacteria > Chloroflexota > Anaerolineae > Anaerolineales > Villigracilaceae > JAKOVF01. The sequence goes on from JAKOVF010000066.1 coordinate 5,630, forward strand.
GGGTGGAATATTTAAAGGGGAATCAGCCATAGCCAGGAGCAGTGACACAAATTGTCACTACACTTCCATAATTTCTTTTTCTTTGTTCTGACCGTGTTTCGCAACATCTTCAATGTAGCGATCGGTCAGCTTCTGCAATTCTTCTTCGCCGCGTTTCAGATCATCTTCGGTGATCAGTTTTTCTTTTTCATATTCGCGCATATCGTTGTGCACATCGCGGCGGATGTTGCGGATGGCCACGCGCGCCTCTTCCAGTCTTCCGTGGACTTGTTTCACCAGACCACGTCTGCGGTCTTCCGTTAATGGGGGCAGGTTCAGGTGAATGACCTTGCCGTCTGAATTAGGATTCAGCCCAAGGTCCGAGGATTGAATCGCCCGTTCGATATTCTTGAGCGTGGATTGGTCGAAAGGCTTGATCATCAGCGAGCGCGGCTCAGGCACGCTGATCGACGCGAGCTGCATCAACGGGGTTGGGCTTCCGTAATATTCGATCGATAGTTTTTCAACGAGCGCGGGGCTGGCGCGGCCTGTGCGGATCGCTGCAAGGTCATCCGTGAGGGATTGGATGGCTCCGTGCATACGAGTTTCCGCATCCTTCAACATGTCTCGAATTTCGTCGGTCACCTTCTCCTCCTGAAAGAGTAGTCGCCATTAAGGATACACCATAATTTCAAAATATGCTATGTCTCCGTCCTGTATGAGAGGGATTGACGTAAAAATGAGAGGCTATCAGGATAAAAAAAGGGAGGCACATGCCTCCCGCGTTTGTACAAAACGTGAGCTTGCCCTGCTTTAGTGGACACAATTAATGTCCGTGTTGCTGTTCGAACTGCACCGGGCTGAGGTAGCCGAGGGTGGAATGCAAGCGCTGGCGATTGTACCAAACCTCAATATATTCAAAGATCGTGGTGCGTGCCAGTGCATGGGTTGCAAACTGGCTGGTGACACATTCCGCTTTCAGCGTGCCAAAGAAACTCT
>JAKOVF010000079.1 GCA_029782225.1 Chloroflexota bacterium
GTGGGTGTACTCCAAATGGCCGCGGTGACCGAGAACGGCAAGAAGGCATTTATCGTTGATTTCGAGCGCGAGTCGCCGCACGAGGACCAGCGTCATTTGCGCATGGTGGACCGTGTTGAGGCATACGCGGCAGACATTACCTACGGAACCAACTCCGAGTTTGGTTTTGATTATCTGCGCGACAACATGACGATGCGCCTGAGTGACCGCGTCCAGCGCGGGCATCACTATGCAATCGTGGACGAAGTGGACAATGTGCTGATTGATGAGGCCCGCACGCCATTGATCATCTCCGGGCCGGCCTCGGGCGACCTGGAGTGGTATGGCAAGATGGCGCAGGTTGTGAAGCAATTGAAGCCCGAAGACTATGAAGTAAGTGAGAAGGATCGCACGGTGAGCCTGACCGAAGTGGGCGTGGCGCATGTGGAATCCATTTTGGGGGTGCAATTGCTCGACCCCGACCGTCCGGAAGATTTGACTCCTGAACAGGCGCGCATGACGGGCTATCTGGAACAGGCTTTGCGCGCACAGTATCTTTTCCATCGCAACAAGGATTATCTGGTACAGGCTGGTAAGGTCGTCATAGTGGATGAGTTTACCGGGCGCCTCATGCCCGGCCGCCGCTGGAGCGATGGTTTACATCAGGCCGTGGAGGCCAAGGAAGGCGTGAAGGTCGAGCCGGAAAACGTGACCTATGCGACCATTACCTTACAGAACTACTTCCGCATGTACAAGAAATTGGCCGGCATGACCGGTACAGCACTGACCGAGGCGGAGGAGTTCAGCAAGATTTACAACATCGAAGTCAAGCCGATCCCCACCAATCTCGAATATCAATCCTTGCGCGCGGACGCCACTTTGCTGGAGCAAAAAGCCAAGGATGATGAAGGCTACCAGTATTCATTTTATACAACTAAATCCCTCACCCCAACCCCGCTACACGGGGCTTCCCCTCTCCCGTCGGGAGAGGGGAAAGGGGGGGAGGGCAAGATTTTCTATCGCCGCAAAGATTATCCGGATGTAATTTACAGAACCGTCGAAGCCAAGCTGCGCGCGATCATCATGGAAATCGTCCGCTATCACGTGATGGGACGGCCTATGCTGGTTGGCACAACCTCCGTCGAATCATCGGAGCGATTATCCAACCGTCTCAAGGCTGAACCGGTGCGCCGTATGCTGCAGACTGCACTGGTCCGCTACACCTGGATGAAGGCCAACAACCGCGAAGAGGATGGGCGTCTCATTCCTGAACTGACAGCGTTCAATGAGCCGCTTGAAAAGATCACGCCCGACGCGCTGCGCAAATTCATCCAGCCGTATGGACTGACGAACATCAATCCCGAGGACCCCTCCAATTTGCCGATCATCCTTGAATTGCTGAGACTGGATGAGCAGGATATTAACCGACTGAAGGCAGTGTTGCAAGGCGGCGTGCCTCACCAGGTACTCAACGCGCGCAAGCACACGGAAGAATCGCAGATCATCGCCAGCGCGGGCTCGTTCGGCTCCGTCACAATTGCCACCAATATGGCCGGCCGCGGCGTGGATATCAAGCTCGGCGGCGAGCTGGCAGAGGAAGTCATCGCGGCGGTCAACCGCGTGCTCCGCAAAGCAGGCTATCAAGACCCGTTCGATATGACCCTCGAAGAACGCCGCCAGGCTTTGCTCAAGGTTGATCCATCCAATTACGGCATTTACGATGCCGAAGTCAAACTCTTCCTGCAATATTTCGAGGATATGGAACGCGTGAAGGAACTTGGCGGCCTGCACGTTATCGGCTCCGAGCGTCATGAAGCCCGCCGCATTGATAACCAGCTGCGCGGCCGCGCTGCCCGCCAGGGTGATCCCGGTTCCTCGCGTTTTTATCTCTCGCTCGAAGATGACCTGATGCGTCTCTTTGGCGGTTCACAGGTTAGCGGACTGATGGAGCGCCTTAAGGTGGATGACTCCCTCCCGCTGGAAGTGCGCCTCGTCAGCAACATTATCGAAGGCTCGCAGCACCGTGTGGAGGGCGCGAACTTTGACGTTCGCAAGCACCTGCTCGAGTACGACGATGTGCTCAACCAGCAGCGCGCGCAGATCTACAGTCAGCGCGACCGCATCTTTGTCAAGGAAGACTTGCACGAGGATGTGGTTGAGATGGTACGCGCCGAGGTCAAGAAGCGCGTGGATCTTGGACTTGCCGATGAGGAAGGCCCGTGGAAATTAGTGGCCTTGCTGGATCAGATTCAGCCGCCATTCATGATAGAGGAGCGCCTCTTCCCGACCTTTGGACTGGCTCTGCTCCTTGAGCAACTTTCCCTCACCCCATCCCCTATCCCCGCGGGAGAGGGGCAAGAGGGGAGGGCCTTGCGCGATTCCATTCTCAAGGTGGTTTCCAATGCCATCGAAGCGGAGAACGCGCACACTTTGCATGCAATCGAGACATCGATAGAGAAGACTTCCGAGAGCCTTGAATCTCAAATTGCTGAACGTGAGGATGCACTCGATGCCTATTTCCAGGGATTACGCGATCTGGAAGAAAAGCCCCGTCCGCAGAAGATTTTGGAAGAAGTCAATGGGCTGGTCCATTTGCAGTTGAAGTTGAACAACGAGCAGATGAAAACGCTCGCTGAAGATCCTGAAGATGCCAAGGAAGATATTCAGGAACTGGCCTCTGCGCAGATCACCGCCATCGCTGCGACACGTTTGATCGGCGCGATCCAGAACCGCCTGGGCGAGCCATTGCCACTACAAACTCCGCTGCCGACCGATTGGGATGAACTTGAAGGCATCATCCTCGAGGCCGCGCGTCAATCACTCACGAATAAGAAAAATCGCCTCGTCGGCGAAAATGGACAGATCGCGCGCGATATCGACTCCCTGATGCCTTCAGAGATCAACGATACAACAAAGCTCCGCCTGCTCCTTTCTTTGTCTCAGGGCGCGCGTACTGTGTTCGATCAACGGACTCATCGCCAGGTCAAGCAGGTGTTCAATCGGTTTAACTACGTCTTTTACGAGGCTCAATTGCTTGAAAACCGCGAAGCGGAAGACCTGGTTGAAGAGGTGATCGAACATCTTGAGGAAGCCGAAGCCGCTTTGCAAAAAGCATGGGGACAGGGCGAGTTCGCGCGCTTGAGCCAGAATGCCAACCGTCTGGCGGACTTCGGTCCGGCGGCGAAGGTCGCTTTCGGGGAGGAGAGACTCAATGAACCGGTGGCAAGCCTCAGTGAGTCCGACCGGGAGTCCTTGATCGAATCCATCGGGCGCTACGTCATCAATGAAGTCCACCGCCAATTGCTGTTGAGCGCGTTCACTGAATTGTGGGTGGATTATCTGACACGCGTTGAAGCTTTGCGCGTCTCCATTGGCCTCGAGGCTTACGCACAGCGTGACCCGCTGGTACAATACAAAGCGAAGGCTTCTGAAATGTTCCAGCAACTGCTGGAGGATGTGCGTGGACTGGTCATCAGCCGCGCGTTTGCGTACCAGCCCCGTCGCATGGAAATCACGCCTGTCGAGACCACCAATACTCCAGTTGCTTCTGTGCCTGCCGCCTCCGGGCAACCGGCTTTACAGGTAGATGGCGGCAAGAAAAAGAAGCGCCGCCGCCATTAGAGGTTTTGTGCAACGTGACGAAACCGCCCCACTGAACCGATATTTTTCACTGCCAAAAGTAGAACTTCATCGCCACCTTGAAGGCTCTCTGCGATTGGATACCATGCTGGATATTGCGCGCCAGCATGGCGTGACGGTCCCTGCGTCGATCATGAATCTGAGCGGGCTGGTGCAGGTTCAGGAAAAAGACCCACTGACCTTCAGCAATTTTCTTGAGAAGTTCAAAATATTGCGCCTGTTCTACCGCTCGCCGGAAGTGATCCATCGCATCACGCGGGAAGCGGTGGAGGACGCCGCCAAGGATAACATCCGCTATCTCGAACTGCGGTTCACGCCGGTGGCACTGAGCCGCGCAGAGGGATTTCCCCTTCATGACGTAATGGACTGGGTCATGAACAGTGTGGCCGAAGCCGCGAAAGAGAAAAAGATTAAGGTCGGCCTCATCGCTTCGGTGAACCGGCATGAGTCGCTCGAGCTGGCTGAGCAGGTGGCCTGGCTGGCTGCTGAACATATCAAGGACGGCATGGTCGGCATGGATCTGGCCGGGAACGAGGCTGAATTTTCAGCAAAACCATTTGCCGGCCTGTTCAAGGAAGTCCGCGAGCAGGGGCTGCATATTACCATCCACGCGGGGGAATGGGGACCCGCACAGAACGTCCGCGATGCGATCGAGGAATTGAGTGCTGAACGCATCGGTCACGGCGTGCGTGTGCTGGAGGATGAGGAGATTACAGCGCTGGCCTGTGAACGCGGCATCGCGTTCGAAGTGTGCGTGACGAGTAATTATCAATCCGGCGTCGTGAAGTCGTTGACGGAGCATCCCCTGGCGCGCATGCTGGAAGCGGGTTTAAAGGTAACAGTCAATACGGACGACCCGTCTGTATCGCGGATCACCTTATCTCACGAATTTCAGCGCGTCGGCGAGGATTTGAATGTCCCACTGAATGTATTGAAGCAGTGTGTGATCAATGCAGCGCAGTCCGCTTTTTTGCCTGAGGTAGAGAAAGTCAGGCTGGTTGCTGGTTTGAAGAAAGAAATGAAGATGTAAATCCCACCACGAAGACCCCAAGGATGACAAAGGCGCTCCTTTGCGTTCTTCGGAATTTTGTGGTGAGACGAACCCTCACCCCTGCACCCCTCTCCCGCCGGGAGAGGGGCCGGGGGTGAGGGCAACACCACCAAAGGAGTATGTCATGCAAGATTATTTCAATTCCCGCGCTTCCCTCTCCGTAGGGACAAAACAATACATCATTTACCGCCTCGATGCGCTGGAAAAGGCCGGGCTGATCAACCTCGGCAAGCTGCCGTTTTCCATCCGCATCATGCTGGAAGCGGCACTGCGTCAATGCAATGATCAGGAAATCACGCAGGAGGATGTGAAGAACATCGCCGCGTGGACTCCCCTCACCCCCGATCCCTCTCCCAGCGGGCGAGGGGGGCGGCCCGGCATTCCGTTTTTGCCGGCGCGTGTCATCATGCAGGATTTTACGGGAGTTCCTGCCGTGGTAGATCTGGCCGCGATGCGCGAGGCGGTTGCTCGTCTTGGCGGCGACCCGAAGAAGATCAACCCGCTCGTGCCTGTGGATCTGGTGATTGACCATTCCGTGCAGGTGGATTTCTTCGCTACCGCTGACGCGCTCCAGCGCAACACAGAAGTCGAGTTTCAACGCAACCGTGAGAGGTATGAATTTTTGAAATGGGGACAGAAGGCATTTAGCAATTTCCGCGTCGTCCCGCCGATGACTGGCATTGTGCATCAAGTCAACCTGGAATATCTGGCTGACGTGGTGATGGCCAAAACCGAGGGTGGCGAAACTATAGCATTCCCTGACACATTGGTTGGAACCGACTCGCATACGACCATGATCAACGGTCTTGGTGTGGTTGGCTGGGGCGTGGGCGGTATCGAAGCCGAAGCTGTGATGCTTGGCCAGCCGATGGACATGCTCCTGCCAGACGTGATTGGTTTCAAGCTTCACGGCAAACTGCGCGAGGGCGTCACTGCCACGGATCTCGTCCTGACCGTTACGCAGATGCTCCGCAAACGCGGCGTAGTGGATAAGTTTGTCGAATTTTTTGGCCCGGGCCTGGACAGCATGTCCCTGCCCGACCGCGCCACCATCGCCAATATGGCCCCTGAATACGGCGCAACGATGGGCTTCTTCCCGGTGGATGCCGAAACACTCCGTTACATGAGGCTGACCGGCCGCTCTGATGAAACACTTGCGCTGGTCGAAGCCTACTGCCGCGCACAGGGTCTTTTCCATGACGCTTCGTCTCTTGAGCCTGAATACACAGATATGCTCGAACTGGACCTCGGTTCGGTAGTGCCCTCCCTGGCAGGACCCAAGCGTCCGCAGGATCGCGTGCCGATGTCCGAGCTGAAAGAGACATTCGAAAAAGCGTTGGTGGCCCCCGTCAAAGAACGCGGCTTCGAACTCAAGCCGGAAGCCATTGGCGCTGAGGCCACCTTTGGCACGAACGGCGGCTCGATGAAGATGAGACACGGCGCGGTGGTGATCGCGGCCATCACGTCCTGCACCAATACCAGCAACCCCTCGGTTTTGGTGGCGGCAGGCTTACTTGCGAAAAAAGCCCTTGAAAAGGGTCTGACTGTCAAGCCGTATGTGAAAACATCCCTTGCACCCGGTTCACGCGTAGTAACTGAATATCTAAAACAAGCTGGTTTGATCGAGCCCCTCGCGCAGCTTGGATTCAACGTCATCGCCTATGGATGCACAACCTGCATTGGAAACTCGGGGCCGCTGCCCGGCGAGGTCGCCAAAGCAGTGACCGGGTCAGATCTGGTGGCGGCAGCGGTTCTCTCCGGTAACCGCAACTTTGAGGGCCGTGTCCACCCGCTGGTCAAAGCGAACTTCCTGGCGTCTCCGCCGCTGGTCGTGGCCTATGCCCTCGCCGGCACCGTGGATATCGACCTCGACAAGGAACCTCTTGGCACCGATTCAGAGGGTCAGCCGGTTTATCTCAAGGATCTCTGGCCCACGCAGGAAGAGATCAACCGCGTTGCCACCTCGAGCGTACGGGTTGAAATGTTTAGGGAAAAATACGCCGATGTCTTCAGCGGCTCGGAGATGTGGAATGAGATTAAGATCTCTGAAGGCGATCTCTACGAGTGGAATGAAAAGTCAACTTACATTCATCACCCGCCATACTTCCAGTCGCTCACGCTGGATGTGCCCTCGGTCAGCGACATCAAAGGCGCACGCGTGCTTGGCATGTTCGGCGACTCGATCACCACAGATCACATCTCGCCAGCAGGCAACATTGCCATTGACAGCCCGGCCGGGAAATATCTGCAATCGCTCGGCGTCCAGCCCAAGGATTTCAATTCCTATGGTTCGCGTCGCGGCAATGACCTGGTGATGGCGCGCGGTACCTTTGCCAACATTCGTCTGAAGAATCTTCTGGTCGCCCCTAAAGAAGGCAACTGGACCCTGCATCTGCCCGGCGGAAAGCAGATGTCCATTTTCGATGCGGCCATGGAATATCAAAAAGAAGGCGTGCCTGCAATTGTCCTGGCAGGCAAGGAATACGGCACCGGCTCCAGCCGCGACTGGGCCGCGAAGGGGCCAAATCTTCAGGGCGTAAAGGCGGTCATTGCTGAATCGTTCGAGCGCATCCATCGTTCTAACCTGGTGGGGATGGGCATCCTGCCTCTGAAGTTCATGGACGGACAGAATGCCGAGTCGCTGGGCTTGAAAGGCGACGAAGTATTCGATATCGAAGGCTTGAGCGACAAAATGGCGCCGAAATCCGTCGTCCAGGTAAGAGCCAGGAAAGTCGACGGCTCCGTGATCGAATTCAAAGCCACTGCTCTGTTGAACACCGATGTGGAAGTGAATTACTACCGCAATGGCGGTATTCTGCATACGGTACTGAGGAATTTGGTAAAGTAGTAAGACGCCGAAATAAACAGGTCGGCTCGAATGAGTCGACCTGTTCCTTAATTCTATATCCAGCGGCGGACGCGGGATTTGAAGTCCAGGTAGTCCGAGCCGAATTTTTGCTCGAGATATTTCTCTTCGGGGATGATTACCCAGGTGGTAAACAGCCAGGCAAGGATGGGAAGAAATACGATGAACCAGGGGTTTTGAAAGAAAATGGAAATTCCTGCATATATGACCAGCATGCTTAAATACATCGGGTTGCGCGTGATGCGATATGTTCCTTCGAAGACAAGTGCATTCGTGGGGCGATGAGGGTTGGCTGACGTTTTCGCTTTGAGCATGCCACGAAATGCAGGGATGCCGATCGAGAATCCACCGATGAACAGGATTGCGCCAATAATTCGGCTGGGCAGGCTGGGCAAAAATGGAAGTGGTACGAACCGCTGCAGTACGATCGTGATCAGAATAGTGATCGCGAGCAGCACGGGTGCATCTATCTTTGTTTGCGGGTGATCGGTCTTTGCATTCATTTTATCTCCTTATTTCTAAAATCTTCTTCGGCTGTGAATCCACAGTGACAATAAAGGTTATGACAATAAGAGCCGGGCTAGCGTATCCTTCAGCCAATCAGTGTACTGTTCATCGGTCCAG
>JAKOVF010000113.1 GCA_029782225.1 Chloroflexota bacterium
CCCAAGGCCATGGCGGTCTTGGAAGCCGGTTTTGACGATGCAACGGCCGTGCTGGTGCTTCCGGAGCGATACCGCAAACGGCTGCGGACCACCAATGGGATCGAGCGGCTCAACGAGGAGATTCGCCGCCGGGAACGGGTGATTCGTATTTTTCCGAACCGGGAATCGGTTGTCCGATTGATTGGTGCCTTATTGATGGACATGGATGAAAAGTGGTCCAGCGGCAAAAGATACCTGGACATGACGGAATACCATGAATGGAAAAAACAACAGCAACAAGCAAAAAAAGTAAGTAAGGTTACCCCAATACGCTGAGTTCATCTAACCGAGGGATTTTACACACACTTATGGACTTGATCGAGAGCTATCTCAGATGGTACAATGAAAACCGCATCAAGATCTCTCTTGGTGCAATGAGTCCCGCGGCTTACAGACGCAGCTTGGGTTTAGCAATATAATCAAGTCCAAAAAAATGTCCGCACCCCCGGTGGGTCCCTTTTCGGTTGACAAAAACATCGATCCGTTTTATGATAGTGAACGTCACGGGCACGCAGAACATGTTGGAGTTCGCCCGGGAGCGGGGGACTACCCAGTTCGTTTTCGCATCGTCGTCGAGCGTCTATGGGGTGAACCCGAACGTTCCGTGGCGGGAAGACGATCACGTGTTGCTGCCCATCAGTCCGTATGCGAGCACGAAGGTCAGCGGAGAGCTTTTAGGTCACGTGTACAGCCATCTGTACGGGATCCGCTTCATCGCCCTGAGATTTTTTACCGTTTACGGGCCGAGACAGCGTCCGGATCTGGCCATTCACAAATTTGCTCGTCTCATGCTGCGTGGTGAACCGATTCCCATTTATGGCGACGGCTCCACGCAGCGGGACTATTCTTACGTGGACGATGTAGTTGAAGGCGTGCGTAGAGCTATGAGTTATACGGGCAGTCCCTACGAAATTGTCAACTTGGGAAACAACCAAACGGTTGGTCTCTTGGAGATGGTTCGTATTCTTGAAAGAGCTTTG
>JAKOVF010000119.1 GCA_029782225.1 Chloroflexota bacterium
CAGGACCAGGCCATCGTTCAGGATGCGCTTGTCAGCCGGGTTGAAATAATTGAGGATTTCACTCGGCTCTTCGTGCAGCTTGTGACCGATGCCATGTCCCGTCAAATCGTAGATGACGTTGAATCCGTGCTTTTTCGCTTCTTCCTGGACCGTTCGCCCGATCCCGTTTAGACGGTTCCCCGCCTTTGCTGAGTGAAGAGCCTTCATCAGCGCGGCTTTCGTAGCTGCGAGCAATTTATCCAGACTGCGCTGACTTGTCCCCACCACCATCGACGCGCCGGTGTCCGCATAATAGCCATCGAGTTCGGCCGAAATATCAATGTGGATCAATTCCCCTGAGCGCAGGATATGCTCATCCGGAATCCCATGCGCAATGACCGGCGATACGCTGATGCAGGTCGCGCCGGGAAAGTTATACATCACCTGCGGCGCGGAGCGTGCACCCTGCGCCTCCAGAAACGCGCGTCCCATTTTGTCCAGTTCACGGGTTGTCATCCCCGCTCGGACCAGTCCCATCATCTTGCGCAGTGTCTCTGCGCAAATGCGGCCAACGGCTCTGAGAGATTCAATATCTTGAAGGGAGTCAGCGGTCATTGTTTGATTGCCGCTAAAATCGTTTTCCTCAATTCTTTCTGCACTTCATCCCACTTCTTCTCCGCGTTTAATACGACCCACCTCTTCGGTTCGGCTTTTACCATTTCCAAATACCCAGCACGGACGCGTTTATGGAACTCGACAGTGTAGGCATCCAGCCGATTCCACTCGTTATCTTTCTTCTTTCGTCCCAGCCCGATTTCCACATCCACATCGAGCAAAACTGTCAAATCGGGAACCAGGCCTCCCGTCGCATATTTCACCAGCGAACGGACCTGCTCCAAATCCTGCTGGTGGCCGTAGCCCTGATAGGCGATGGTGGAATCGTAATAGCGGTCTGAAATGACAATTTCCCCGGCGGTCAATCGCGGCTTGATGACCTGTTCCACGATCTGCGAGCGCGCGGCCTGGTAGAGCAGCGTCTCGGTCCGTGGATGCATTTCCACGTTTTTCAGGTCGTGGATCACTTCCCTTATCTGCTCGCCTATGGACGTGCCGCCCGGTTCGCGCGTGGGGAAAACGGTGTATCCCTTCTCGCGGAGGTATTCCACGAGATAAGGGATGTGGGATGTCTTGCCTGAGCCTTCGGGGCCTTCGAGTGTGATGAACATGGTGTTGATTGATGAGTGCGGGTTTGAGCGTGACAAACAACCACGGACGATGGTCGACAGACCACGGAAAGTGGCGGTCCACCGTCAAGTGGTCGATCGTCCCTTTGAACTCTAATTATACGTTTATTTTCGAGGCGGGTTATTTCACGGTTTTGTCATTTAGAAGTACTAAAATGCCGCGTGTAAAGGAAAGAGAGAAAGGAAAGAAGAATCCAATGAATATCAAACGAATTCTCTACGCCCTGTTTATTGTTGTAGTTGCCGGGGTGGCTTCCCTCTCGGGAGCGGCTGCGGGTGGATTCGCTGTGTATCAGGCATTGGGAGGCAAATCGGCCAGTTTACCAGCGCCGTTGCAGCAAATCGTTCCGGCGAGCAATACCAATCCGGGCCAGCCCATTCAGCTAAGCACCACGGACATCCAGACCACGATCACGCAGGCTGCCCATAAAGTTGGGCCGGCTGTGGTGACAGTCGTTGGCACGATTCCCGGACAGACCAATTTCTTCGGTCAGAGCGGTGACGCCACGGTCAGCGGCAGCGGTTTCTTCATCTCTGACCAGGGTTACCTCGTCACGAATAATCACGTGGTGGATGGCACGAAAGACCTGAACATCATCCTCTCGGATGGAACCCAGGAAAAAGCGACCATCGTTGGCACAGACCAGTATTCTGATATTGCAGTCTTGAAAGCTGATGGGAAAGTCCCGGCTGTAGCGGCTCTTGGCAACTCAGATAAGCTGGACCCGGGCGAATCGGTCATCGCGATCGGCTCGCCGCTGGGCGATTTCAAGAATACCGTGACCGTTGGCGTGGTCAGCGCGACCGGCCGCTCGATCGACACCGGAAACGGGTATACGATCGAGGGCCTGATCCAGACTGATGCGGCCATCAATCACGGAAATTCAGGTGGCCCATTGGTCAACCTGGCTGGCGAAGTGATCGGCATCAATACGCTGATCGTCCGCAACACCGGCAACGGTGACCCGGCGGAAGGCCTTGGGTTCGCCATCCCGATCAGCACTGCGCAGGCCGTTGTCAACCAGATCCTTCAAAAGGGATACTTCTCACGCCCCTTCCTGGGAATCAACTACCAGGTTGTGACCCCTGACATTGCCGCCTCCTACAATTTACCGGTGCAATGGGGTGTCTATGTGACCGATGTAAGCGCAGGCAGCGGCGCAGACAAAGCTGGCTTGCAGAAAGGTGACATCCTGACGAAGATCGGCGATACAACGCTGGACGAGAACCATTCCTTCGTCAATGCCCTGTTCAACTACAAGCCCGGGGACCAGATCACGATCGAGTTCAACCGCAATGGACAAACGATGCAGGCGCAGGTCACATTGGGCGAAGCGCAACATCACTAATCCATGTGTCATTGCGAGCCGCTTCGCGCTGAGCGAAATCGAAGCGTGCGGCGAAGCAATCTCATGTAATATTGCAATTCTCCTCCTACCATGAGATTGCTTTGCCTGCTGTGCAGGCTCGCAATGACCGGATAAAAATAGTGGCGGACAATCTGTCCGCCACTATTTTTTATTTGGAGCAAACGGCCACTGCAAGAGTCGCCCCTCCATTTTACTCGCGGAAAATCCTCACGTGCCGGCGCGGTTCCTTGCCGTAGGAATGCGAAACCAACTCCGCGCTGCGCGCCATTTCATGTTGGAGGCGTCGCACGAGTGATGGCCCCGGGGGCAGGTCCACCCAGCGCTCGCCGTTGAGCACCGCCGCGATCGCCTGCTGGGTCTCGTGGCGGATATCTTCCAGGTTGTCGCGCGGCACCTGTTCCACGTTCAAGTTATACAGATCGCTCAGAAATTGCTCAACCTGTGCAACCGTGTTTGCGCGCAAAACATAGATGGGCATCCCGCGCTGCTCGGCCTCGATCACGGTCTGCTGGCGGTTGCGATAATAGGTCCGCAGGGTCACCAGCGCATCCGCTTCGCTTACGTCACGCACGACAATGGCCGGCACGCCAAGGCGCTTTGCGGCTTGTTGTAGCCGGTTGCGCGCTACGCCATATGCATAAACGCGTACAGGCTGTAAACCGCCGGCTGCGTTGTGGAGTGGTCTGGATGCTACGGTTGTTTCTTCGATCATGGGAGCGGGTCGGCCCTGAGAGGTTCTCGCAGTGGAAGTCTGATCGAGGGGTTGGCGTCCGAGCCTCGGTGCTTTCCCATTCGCTTTGGCCTTTGCGGTCGGCGTGGCGCTTTTTTCGATCTGGATTTTTCCCTCGGCGTCACGCATCCGCACCTCAGGCATCAGCGGGACTTCACGCAGAAGCGCGTCGACAGATGCCGAGATATCTTCATGGACTGCGAACCGATCGCGGGTCTGGATTTCGATGAGCACGTCGAATGTGGGAGGGGCGCGTCTTTCCAGGACTGTTTTCTGGGTGCCGCGTCGACGGGCTTCCTCGTCTGATAATGTGACCGCTTCGATCCCGCCGACGAGGTCGCTCAAGGTTGGATTGAGCAGCAGGTTGTCGAGGGTCTGACCGTGCGCCGTGCCGATGAGCTGGACGCCGCGCTCGGCAATTGTGCGTGCCGCAGCCGCTTCCAGTTCACGTCCGATCTCGTCAATGACGATGACTTCGGGATTGTGATTCTCAACGGCTTCGATCATCACTTCATGCTGAAGCATCGGCTCACGGACCTGCATCCGGCGCGCGCGGCCCACCGCGGGATGCGGCACATCGCCATCGCCACCGATCTCATTGGATGTGTCCACAATCACGACGCGTTTGTTGTCTGCCAGGATACGCGCTGATTCGCGGAGGAGGGTCGTTTTCCCCACGCCCGGGCGTCCCAGTATTAGCACTGACTTACCGGCTTCGATAATGTCCTGGATGATATCCACAGTGCCATAGACTGCACGGCCTACACGGAGCGTGAGTCCCACGATGGCGGTCCGCCGGTTACGGATGGCCGAGATGCGGTGCAGTGTTCGTTCCAGCCCCGCACGGTTATCTGCATCGAATTCCCCGATGCGTTCCACTACATGGTCAAGTTCCTCGCGCGTAAGCTCCTTGTTGCTGAGCACAATTTCGTCTTCTACATAACGTGCGGAGGGCACGCGGCCAAGGTCAAGGATGATCTCGAGCAGATTGTCACTGTTGTTCGCCTCTTCAACGGCGCGCCGGATATTGGCGGGCAGGACATTTAACAGAACTTCGAGATCGTCTGTAATTTTTAATTGAGTCATAGGTTTTTAAATATCAAGTGTTGAAACGTAACGTGTGAGGCTGTCAGAGGTTAGGGGGATGACGAAGTGTCACATAACCCGAAAACTTGCGAAAGGGAGGAAAATCCCTAGTCTGCACGTTCCGCGCTTAGCCCCATTTCGCGCGGATGGTGGGGGTTAGAAGGGGAGGAAAACCATGGGTCAGTACCTGCCTATCGTTAAGTGTCAGGCGTATTATAGCAGTTTTAGCCCACCACTTTCCATTAAGGTTTCCGAACAGGGTCAAGCTAGCTGTCAAAGACTCAGGAGAATTTTCGATGCCAGTTCTTTAGCGTCAAATACACAATCGGCAGGCTCGGCCTGAGACTCGATATCCGCAGGCCTTTTCCACTTGGCAGGTTGAGGCGAATATGATAGGTTTTCCCGTTGCGGGTGCGCTGGGAAACCAGCTCTATGGACTGTATTTCATCCGCCAGCAATGTTCTTTGGCTGAAGATATATTTCAGCAATAACGATTTGCCTCCCACAGTGATGGCCAGCGGGGACGAAATAGCCACGATAAGGATCATAGCTCCAATGAACACAAAGAAAACAGACATGAACCATTGGTCTGTCTGTATGATACTGAATGAAGCAATACCGACGATCAAAATCACGGCCATCGCAATTAGAAGGAGAACGATCCAGCTTCGGCTCATCTCGGCCACTTCCTGTGGGGTGAACAGATCAGGTCGTTTCGTGCCAATCCACTCTATGATTTCTTCGTAGCCCGGTAACTGCGGACTCGGACTGACAGTCACATCACCATCGAAGTTGTGGAGTTTGATCCCATTACCTCTGCCTGAAACGCGGCTGATCTCGCTCCAACGTAGCGATTTTGTTCCAAGGATGGTCTGCACAGAAATCTCATCATCGGAGATGGTTGTTTTGCCGGTCAATGAATAGATCGAAAAGATGGCCAGAAGCACGATAATCAATCCGAATGGCAGAAGAAGAATGGATGCACCTTCCGTATTGAAGGAAAGCAAAAGGACACCTGCCAGGATCCCAAAGACTAATATGGCAAGCACAATCTGAAATGGAGGATGGCGATAAACGCGAGGTTCGTTGAGCATAAGCCGTCTTTTTTTTGTGATTTCTCTTTTGTTATATCATAGTTAAATCGCCTGCCTATTAACAGAATCTCCGCTGTGACAGATGAGATCCTTCCGGCGCGGCGAGCGCTCCCTCAGCACGGCATAATCCGGAAAATGGGAGTACAGATGGATTATGAGAGACACACTCCCGTTCTCACTTCATCCCTTGTATAATGGAGCGCGATGATTGAACTGACTATTCCCGGGCGGGGCGTGCTTGCACTCGAACACCTTGTTACAGATGTAAATGGCACGCTTGCTGTCGATGGGCAGTTGATCGAAGGCGTCGCCAGACATCTCTCTACGTTGCGTGACCGGTTGACCATTCACATGCTGACTGCCGATACCCATGGCCGTCAGTCGTTGATTGATCGGCAGTTGGGGCTTACGGCTGTCATATTGACGCCGGGAAATGAAGCCACTCAAAAAGCGGATTACGTCCACCGCCTGGGCAGTGACAAGGTGGTCGCGATCGGCCAGGGCGCCAACGATGCCGAAATGCTGGACGTTGCGCAACTTGGAATCTGTGTCATGTCCCAGGAAGGCGTATCAAAAGAGAGCTTGATGGCCGCGGACCTGGTGGCGCCGAACATCATCGCTGCCTTTGAATTGCTGGAAAAACCACTGCGCATTGTGGCAAGCCTACGAAAATGAACGTATCCGATCAACCTCCTTTCCCCCCTGAGTCACAACCTGTGCCGAATCAGCCGGATCCTGCGCGCCTCCGCCGGCGGCGTGTGACGCGCCGTTCCAGAATCCCGACGGATGCCGAAGGCCAGGCCGCGCTGATTGCTTCGCTGGCCAAACGCGCCTATCCCTCGGTGGAGCTCTTTGTCCTCTCGCTGATCTGCGGCGCGGTGCTCGGCCTGGGTTATCTGCTGGATTCGCAGGCTGTGCTTCTGCTTGGTATTCTGCTCGCACCGTTGATGACTCCCTGGGTGGGATTCTTGTTGGCCATCCTCACTGGCTCAATTCGTTTTCTGTTTGAGACGCTCATGGCTTTGATCATCAGCGCGGTGCTGGTGTTCGTCGGCGGGTTGATTGCTGGCTTCGCCTCACGCGCCTTTCCACCTCTCAACTCAACCAGCGCCTTCATTCAAAGTCGTTTGTGGGTGCCGGAGCTCGTTGTGCTTGTCATTGGCGCGATCCTGCTCGTGGCTTCGTTTGTGCGCTCGGAGGCCAAACCGTTCCTGCCGAGCGTGGTCGTTGCCTATGTGCTGTTCCTGCCCTTGAATGCAGCAGCCTTTGGTCTCGGCGCCGGTATCGAAGGAATTTGGCCGCAGGGTGCGATGGTTGCGCTCGCGCATCTGGCTCTGGCAAGTCTTTTCGGCTTGCTGACTCTCTTCGCATTGCGCTTACGTCCGTCCCTGGGCGGCTTGATCCTGAGCCTTTTAACGGCATTGATCCTCATCGGGATTCTGGTCATATTGATGGGACCCGGCCTCGGGTCCGCGTTTGCGGCGAGGGATTTGACGACTCCCACCAGTCCAGCGGCGCTTCCATCCCCGACTGTGAGCCTGGTCCCGCCTGCGACGAGAACAACGGCCCCGAAAGTTTCCTCTGCCACACCGCACATTGAGACAGCAACCGCAACGAAGGGAATCACACCCACGCCCGTCCCACTGACTCTGGAAGTAACCCTGCCCGCCAGCGAGACTCCCACCATCACATTAACCATCGAACCGACACCGGTCTATGGAAAGATTGCGTCCGGCGAGGGCGGTGGCGTGAACATCCGTAATGCACCCAATGGAAAATATCTTGCCACGCTCGATAACGACTCGATCGTGGAGGTGCTGCCCGGCATCCAGGAGGCCAATGGCGTGACCTGGGCACACATTGTCGCCACGAAGAACGGTATCCGCATCGAGGGCTGGATCATCGAATCGGCTTTGATCTATGCTACGCCGGTCCCGAACTGGCAACCAACAACAACACCAACACCATAAATTTCCCTCACCCCGCCACGATGCGGCGCCCCTCTCCCAGTTTTGGGAGAGGGCAAGAGGTGAGGCTTAGGAGAATGCACTCATGCCCATCCACTTTGGCACTGACGGCTGGCGTGCCGTCATTTCAGATAGTTTTACATTCGATAATCTTCGCATCCTTGCGCAGGCCATCGCGGACGCGGTGGCTTCCGAGCATTGGGATAAGTCCGGTAACGGCGGCCCAAAACCAGATCCGAATAAGATCGTGATCGGTTTCGATACGCGCTTCCTCTCGGACCGTTTTGCCGGGGAGGTAGCGCGTGTCCTGGCCGCCAACGGATTCAAAGTCCTGCTGGCCCAGTCGGATGCCCCCACTCCAGCCATTTCCTACGCAGTCAAGCACGAAGGCGCAATTGCCGGTGTCATGATCACGGCTTCGCACAATGCGCCGCGCTATAACGGCGTGAAGCTCAAAGGTGCGTTCGGCGGCTCGGCGTTATCCGAGCAGTGTCGTCGGGTGGAAGTGTATATCAACGACAATGAGAAGCAGGCGCGCGGACCTAACCTGATGGATTATGTGAAGGCGCGTGAAGCGGGTTTGATCCAGAAGTTCAATCCACTGCCGCCTTACTTTGACCATCTGCGGACTTTGATTAAAACTGATGTGATCGCCGAGAACCCGCAACGCTTTGTGGTGGATGCCATGTATGGTTCGGGGCGCGGCGTGATCAAATCCTTTTTGCAGGGAACAGGCTGTGAGATTGCCGAGATCCGCGGGGAGATGAACCCGGGCTTCGGCGGAGTCCACCCGGAACCGATTTCCAAATACTTGGGAGCGCTGGCCAGCGCGGTCAGCTCGGGGATGGGCAATTTTGGCCTGGTCACCGACGGCGATGCGGACCGCATCGGAGCGATGGATGAGCGCGGTATTTTCGTCGACCCGCACAAGATCATGGCGCTTTCGTTAAAATATCTGGTCGAAAAGCGCGGCTGGACAGGCTCCGTGGTGCGGACCGTCTCCACCACACGCATGATCGACCGCCTTGCGAAACGCTACGGCCTGACTTTGCATGAAACGCCCGTAGGTTTCAATCACATCGCAGACTACATGATGAGGGAAGATGTGTTGATCGGCGGCGAAGAATCGGGCGGTATCTCGTTCAAGGGACACATCCCCGAGGGCGACGGCCCCATTATGGGCCTGTTAATGGTCGAGATGATCGCGGCGGAGAACAAGTCACTGTGCGACATGGTGGAGGAATTGCTCGCCGACGTTGGCCCAGCCTATTATGAGCGCGCGGATCTGCGTCTGAGCCGTCCCGTTGAAAAAGCCGAGATGACGGAATTCCTCACCATGCGGGCTCCCAAGGAAATTGGCGGGGAATGCCTGGCCGAAGTGAGCCAGCGCGACGGCGTGAAATACATCATGTGCGATGACTCGTGGCTGCTGATCCGCCCCTCGGGGACAGAGCCCGTGTTACGGGTGTATGCAGAGGGGAGAACCCACGAGATGGTCAAGGCGCTGCTGGGGTATGGGAAAACGGTGGCAGAGAGCGTGGTGTGAAGAAAAGAGCCCTCGGAGGTCCTGGTAAACTCCGAGGGCTCTTTTTGTTTTGGCGACCGACACTTCTATTCCTCGATAATTATGATAAGCAGTGGGCACGATAGATTTGCCTGCGCTCTGTTGCGGCTCATGCCAATCGTTGAGTTGTTTTCTAATTTATGAGGTGTCCAGGATGAAGCATATTCTCATGATGTTGGTGGTTACTGTTTCGCTTGTCGCTTGTTCCACCCCTCCGGCCACGTCGGCGCAAGGGACCAGCAATACGGCTGCTGTTCCAGGTGCCACGCTAGCACAAACAACCGCGAGTAGTGCGCCCGAGGAGGCCCGGGTCAGAGATTTGGTGGAGAACTTCGGAAAGAGACTTCAGAATGTCTCGCTTCTGGCCCCCGACGCGGCGCAGGAGATGCAGGCGCAGTATGCTGAGTTTGTTTCCCCGGCGCTGCTTGAGGTATGGATGAGCGATGTTTCCAAGGCGCCAGGGAGGCTTGTTTCAAGTCCCTGGCCCGATCGAATCGAAATCACCTCTCTGACAAAGGAAGGCCCTGACAGGTATGTGATTACCGGTTTCGTTGTCGAGGTGACGAGTATGGAAGTAGCCAATGGCGGAGCGGCGGCCAGGATACCAGTTCGAGTTGTTCTACAGAAAGATCAAGGGCGCTGGCTCATTACTGAATACGCAGAAGAACGATAACACACGCAAGGCGGGCTAATCCAGCGTGTGCCCGGTTCTTGGGAGAGCACTACAAAAGAGGGTACACTACGGTCAAATAAAATCCGCGTTGTCTCGTTCTAGCTTATGAAATAACGGTGAGAAACTATGTCAATTCGTGTCATTCTTGCAGGTGCAACAGGATGGGCTGGTTCAGCCCTGGCTCGTGCGATTGCAAAATACAGTGATATTGATCTCGTGTCCGCGGTGTCACGCTCTCATGCCGGGCGTATTCTCGGCGATGTGTTGGGTGAACCACTGTTAGACTGCCTCGTATACACAACGGTGCAGGAAGCGTTCACGCATCCCTGCGACGTGTTCTTTGAATTCACAAAACCCGACGTTGCCAAATCGAATGTCCTGGCGGCGCTGGAGCACGGGATGCATGTTGTGATTGGCACATCAGGATTGACCGATGCGGACTATGCCGAAATTGCAGCGGCCGCTGAAGAACGGCAAAAGGGGGTGCTGGCAGTTGGGAATTTTGCGCTCACGGTCGTCCTGCTGCAAAAGTTCGCGGAGATCGCCGCTAAGTACATCCCCCAGTGGGAGATCATTGATTATGCCAGCGACCATAAAAGGGATGCGCCCAGCGGAACTGTTCGAGAGCTGGTTTATCGGCTGTCCAATGTTCGTCCGTCCGAACTCACCGTTCTGCTGGAGCAAACGCAGGGCGTTGTCGAAACACGCGGCGCACGCATGAACGGTTCACAGGTCCACTCCATCCGATTACCCGGGCATACGATTTCAGCGGAAATCATTTTTGGCATGCTGGATCAAAAACTCACCATTCGCCACGACTCCGGCAGCAGTGCCCAACCGTATGTGGATGGCGCTCTGCTGGCGATCCGCAAAGTCAATACGTTGGTCGGTCTGCATCGCGGGCTCGACAATGTCCTTGATCTGTAAAGCCTGCGGAATCTTGCACATTTCAAGTCCTTTTGCGATAAGGTGTCAACATGTTCAGTGTAAACGACCGTGACCGGGTTCGCGACTATGTCCTCCAACTGGCTGCATCTGATCAACGAGTGTCTGCCGGGGCCGTGGTGGGTTCCCTCGCGCTCAACGAGGGAGATCGCTGGTCCGACCTTGACCTGACCTTCGCCGTTGCGGATGATGTCCCTTTGACAGATGTGCTCGAGAATTGGACGCATCATCTCGTCAACGAGTTCGATGCAATTCATCTCTTCGACCTGCCGAGCGGGGCGTCCATCTATCGAGTGTTTCTACTTCCGGGCTGCCTTCAGTTCGATCTTTCATTCACACCGGCCTCTAAATTTGGGGCGAGCGGCCCGAAGTTCAGGCTGCTCTTCGGCAGTGCCGTGGACAAACCCTTTCCTCAACCGCCGTCCGCGCATGAACTTTTTGGCTACGCCGTTCATCACGCGCTGCGTGCGCGTTTTTGCATTGAACGCGGACGTTTCTGGCAGGCCGAGTACTGGATCAGCAGCCTGCGTGACCATGGCCTGAGCCTGGCATGCCGGCGCCATGCACTTCCAGCCTCCTACGGCCGCGGCTTCGATGCTCTTCCTGCTGAAGTAAGTGATTCATTCAAAAACGCCCTCGTAACTTCGCTGACCCGAGATGGGCTTCTGCGCGCGCTTAACTCCGCGATTGATGGCTTGCTGCGTGAAGCAGAGGAAGTTCGCGAAATGGCAGCAAAGATCAAGCCACAACTGCGGGAACTGACGGTTGCATGGGGTGACTAAACATCGATAATGGGAAATCTCGAGAAACAAAAATGGGACAGCAGTTACACTGCTGTCCCATCAAATTTCGGCAGGGAAATTATTTCGCCGCTGGCCCTGTTCTTAATCTGCGAGCTAACAGGATGACGACCATGAAGGCCATTGCCATCACAACCAACCCGGGGAAGCCATATTCATCTGCGATGCCGGTGCCGGGCAATGCCGTGGATGTGGGCACAATGGTCAGTTGCGCAAGCTGGGCCTGGGTCAATGCCGCGGCAACAGTGGCAGTGGACGGGTCCGGCGTGGATGTGCTGAGCGGCGTGTTGGTCGCGGAAGGCTGGGCGATGACCGAAGTGGGGGACGGCGTGTTGGTTGTCGTCGGTAGAGCCTGGGCCTGGAATGTAGCAGTCAATGCGCCGCCGATCTGAGCCTGCTGTGTCAGTTGCACCTGCGTTTGGGCCGCCGCGGCCTGTCTTTGTCGCGGCACGAACAGCAAGGCATAGGCCGCAAGACATGCCACAGAGAGCAGGACAATTCCACCCAAAATTCCGGCTGCAATCACGAAGGTGCGATTACTGGATTCTTCCGGGGGTGCGGCATCAAAGTTTGATTCATCACCTTCAAACATGGAACACTCTCCTCATTACATTCATGTCAGTTGCGCTTCGGCTGCGGGTTCGCTTTGCTCAACCCTCCGCTCAGCGCGATGATTTTCAATTATCCCACAACTTCAAGGTTTACGAGAGGCGCAGTAATGGATTCGCCATTCTCAAGCCGGATTTCAGCCGCCTGTGCGCGCAATCCGCTTGGAAGTGAGGTCAAGCCGGGTCTGATGGACATAATGGTACCGATCGAACCCAAGGCGGGCGAACGCCGTAACCTCACCTGCAAACCGGGGGCGAATGTCTCCACCGCACGCGGCGGAGCCGGTTCCTGCGTGACCGGAAGCGGGATAATGACTTCTGGCCGCGCGCCAGTGTAACGGTCGAATACTTCGGCGTTCAGCGTGACTTCGCGCTTTGCGCTGGTGCTGAGCAATTTATGCGCGGCGGAGTTCATGGGCATTGTGCCAAAACCATCGGTCACGACGATTGGATATCGCATTTCACGCGCCACCTGCAGCAGGGATGGAGGCAGGCTCGATATGATCAGCCCGCGGACCGGCAGTTCCGCCGCGGCGCGCAGCGTTTCCATATCATTAATTTGTCCGGCCAGGATCATGGATCCACGAAAGCTCACATCAAGACGACTCGGAACGAGGGCAGAATCGGGCTGTTCTGCCAGGTTGACCAGTACGCCGGTATCGATGCGGCCGTTGCCCCAGACACCCTGGATTAGCGAACCAGCCGTTTGAATGATAACGCCGCGCTCGGGAATAACCTGCACGACAGTGCCGGGAATGCCGGCTTTCAGTTCGAGCCGCGTCTCGCCAACTTCCAATAGGACCTGTCCGTTTCCGGCTGCGATCACGCGTCCTTCACGCGGCGCGCGGACGGTTCGTGGGAATAAGCCCCTGCCTGTTGCGATGACCGCCGTAGCTGCAACCGTGTCACCCTCTTTGATTTTGAGGAGGCGATCAGCGGCATTCGGAGAGACCCGGAGCATACGCGCCACGTCCAGCAGGACATGCTCGCGCGACCAGTTTGCCTCGGCGATCACATCAGATGCCCCAACCTTTTGATTGAGCCGCGCCGAAACGCGCCCTGCGACGGGTAATACCCGTTCGCGCGCAATGGTCGTCAGTGCAAGGATATGATGGACAGGAGCCTGCATGTCTATTCGCCTCCCAGAGTCCAGCGCCACTTTTTGATCAGCTCGCGCCGGCGAACCCCGTCACTGGGGAGATTGAGCGGGCGTCCGCGTCCATCGAGGATCACGCCCAATGCGCCGCCGCGGACTGTGATGGGTTCACGCGGTGCATGTCCCGGTCCATAACCGATATCCGCACCTTGTAGTAATTGTAGAGTCAACTTTCCAGCCTGTGTACCGGAAAGCGGAAGGACTTCAAGCGTTCCATACTTCAGGTCTGCGCGGGCTTCGGTCCCATTTTCATAAGTCAGTTTGGCGCGCACGATGGGTGTCCCATAATTGGTGGAAACGACCGGCGCGACGACCGTGCCGGCACTGAGGAACGCACCTGATTCCAGCACCTGGACCGGCAAAAGGCTGTTTTTTGCGGCAGCCGCGCCGAGCAGAGGCAGCAGGTTATTTTGGTCAAGGATGATCGTGGTGATGCCGACCGGTTGAAGCGCATCCAAAAGCATCAGCAGCCCATCACCGGGATGGGTCGAGTCGCTCAATGCGCTTCCTCCGGCGAGGATCGGCTCGAACAATGGAAGCAGCCCCGGCCTGAGAGTTGCCGCGCTGCGCGGGAAGTCGCGGCGGGCGGTCTGCATCGCAAGATACAGCGCCTGCCGCAACGTGGATTGCGCCAGGGCATGGTCCTCTTTTGTCGCGGGAATGGTCGAGGGATAAAGGGAATACTGATAAAGGTAATCGCGCAGGGTAGACGCAGGAATGTCGAGCGGCGACCAGCGCAGAATATCTTCCAGGGTGGTGTAGTTCAACAGGCCGGCCAGGTTTTCACCAAGGCCGTACTGCGGGTATACGCCCAGCGTGGACTTTCCCTTGAAGCCCGCCGAAATGATCGCGGCGGATGCGCCGATATCCACGCTCAGGATGCCCTTCGATGCGCCGTACATTTTGCTCAGGAACCGCATCATGCGTCCGATCGCGTAGCCTGTGGGCAGGATATGACCGTTCGACCACAGGTCAAGCACATCCACGCCCTTCAGTTGTTTCTTGCGCACGTTGACAAAGACGCGCGCCAGTTCACGCGCGGCCGGATCGAGGTCTTCGGTTTCGAGAGAAGGTCGGACGTTGGGGCTGAAATGCAGGGAGGGAGCCAAAGAGCCGACAAGCGACTTGATCTCCTTCTCCATTTTCTGATTGCCCGCAAAAAGCAGTGCGGGACGATTGTCCGGTGTCATCAGAAAGCTTGCCAGCCCGACCGGTTCGAGCATTTTCTGGATCGAGCGCGAGGCGCCGCCATCCGTGCCGCCGGTGATGACCACAATATCCGGGCGCTGACGCAGGAGACTGTCAATCTGCTGATCGGGTTTTCGATGGTCATTCAGGCTGATTGTGTCCACGATGCGTGCATAGATCGATTGTGTCAGACGCCGCGCACTTTCAACGGAGACATCCGAAAGCAGACCGACGATGACGGCCTTCATCGTTGGTCCGGCAGAAAGCGTGACCACCAGCGCATCCACTCCGGACCCATCAGACTGGCTCGGCGTGATCAGCCCTCGCGCACCATCGAGCAGCCTCCGCCCAATGACCGATTGCAGGGACTCCATCGCACTGCGCGCCCCTTCGCTCACATCCTTGACCGGGGCCTCGGCGGTGGAGGGGGCCTGACCCGCCGCCACGAAACGGTATTCGCCTTCGACCACGTCGAAGAACACGGCGCGCGTGGAGGCTGCGCCGATATCTACTGCCAGTAACGAGTTACCTTCAACGATTGAAGCGGGCATAAGAACTCAGAAGGACCCAAAGAAATTAATGATCGACGAGATGCGTTCGATGAACGCGGTCAGCGCGGCGGCGTATACCCCCGCGAAGATCGCACCCAGCGTGATACCGATGAACAGGCGGCCAACCCATGCGAGGCCTTCTATAACGAAATTGCGACTGACGGTTCCCTCAGCGTTGGCGCGTGCTCCAAAATGGAAGGATGCCAGTGATGTGATGGTTCCAATGAGGATGATCAGCCCGTTGACAAATGTATCCAGGAATCCACGATTGCTCGAAGGATCAAAACGGTCGACCATTGCCAGGGCTTGAGGAAAGAGCGTGCCTGTCAATGCACCGCCGATGGCGACGGCTGCACCCACACCAACGAGATAAGCCATGGCCGGGCCCCCGAGCTTGCTCAGGCGCGGGGAAGCCTTCAGGAGAATTAGCAGTGCGCCCAGCAGAGGGAAAAGCATGAGAGCTTGCAGTACCAGATTTGAGCCCAGCAAGGGAATGATCAGTCTGGGGTATAGCACCTGTCTTGCCGCCACTGCCGCGATGTATCCGGCCGACACGCCAATAAAGAGATGTGTCGCAAGACGAAAGAAGGGATTATCTCCAATAAGATAACTGAGGATCATCAACGTGATCAGGAAACTGACAAAGCCTGTAATGAGATCGGGCGTAATCGCCATCTTATTTCCCCTCCAGCGCCCGTTCACGCAAGCCGAGGCCAAAGTTCCATAATGCGCCGATGACGATCAACACCACAGCCAGGAGCAGGCCGAGGCTGAACGCGTTCCAGTAATATTTTGCAAGACTCGGAAGATCGCCATTGCTTTGTGCGACGATACTGCCTCCGTGCAGTCCACTCACGATTGCGCTGACCTGCCGCGAGTCATAATAGGGCTGAATCATCGGTGTGGCCTGTGCGCTGGAGACCACAATGATCGGGGTCGTGGGCCGCTTGTCAGCAGTTTGCTCGATCCAAGTGCGAGCGGATTCCGCGTTGTCTGTGATGACAATCATTGCTGCAAACTGCGAGAGTGAACTGATTTCCTGCAAAGGTGGGTTGTTCCAGGCAGGATTCATGTCCATATCGAACTGCGCCGCCGCCCGGGGATCCTGTGCGAACGCACGCACGCCGCTCAAACCGCCGGGCAGGTAACCAAGGTTGAGGTATTGTGTCCCGGGCTGATAGCCGCGATCCTTCAAAGGTCCGGACATCAGATGCTCGGCAAGTGATCCGCCAGTGGGCGAGGTGGAAATAAATGCCAGCACCGGCTGTTTCAAAATGATCCCGTGTTCCAGCAGGGGCGCGGCAACAGCTTCCATCTCGCCGGAAAGTGCCGGTTCATAATCTACAACAACCAGAATAGGTGCACCTGGAGCAAGAGCCTCCATGATCAGCCGTGCATCGCGGAGGTCACTCGTTTCGCCGGTTGGCAGAGCATAGGCACCGGGCTGCAGGAAGAATGCGCCGACAAGAATTACAAGCAACAAGATCGCCAGTGCCCAGCGCAGCCAGCGTTGAGTGCCGAGAGGCGCAAAGGATGCGATTGGCTCCGGCGCAGTCTCTGCCGCGAGGATCTGCTCGAGCAGCGTGGACTGCGCGAGCTGCTCTTCCGTGGCATTCAAAGTAATTGAATATGCTTTCGGTTTGCTGGTTGGACCGATGCCTGGCACGGCGGGAAGCACACCCTGCAGCCCTGCCAGCGCGCCACTTGTTTCGAGAGTCTGGTCTCGTTTGCTGCCTGTTTCCGATTGCAGCAATGACGATTCAACCGGCCGCATGGCCTGCACCCAGGATGGCAGGTCTCCAGGCGCGATGGATTCCGCTTCCTGCTGTTTGGAAGGAGTCTCCGGAGCGCCTGCTTCTTCGCCGGTATTCGAAAGCCAGTCTGGCATTTCAGTGAAAAGTGCGTTGGCGTTTTCGCCTGCCAAAGATTCACTGGTAAAGGCGGGTGCTTCTTCCGGTTTCTCCGGTTCTGGCGTCTTGCCGGCTTCTGCCTGGAGAGCATTGAGCCAGTCCGGCATGTCGGTCCCAGATGCTTTCGGAGCGGCCGGTTCCTCTTCGAAAATGGATGATTGAGGCGCGGCGGCTTTCAACCAATCGGGCAGGTCTGCAGCCGGTTCGGCCTCGTCTGCCTGCTCTTCGTCATCTGTGGATGCCTCCGATGAACGCAGCCATGCAGGCGTCTCGCTTAACTTGCGCTCGGCCGGTGTCGTGTCTTCTTTTAGCCACGAGGGCGTTTCGGTCGAGGTGGGAGGGGGAGCTGCCTGTCCAGGCGATTGAAGTTTATTCAGCCAGTCTGAGTCTGATTCGATCTGCTCCGGCGCTGCCGTTTGCTGACTTTCCTCCGCTGCGGCTTGATCTGCCTGCAGGCTTTTTAGCCAGTCTGGAAGCGGCTCAGAGCTGGATGGCAACGCTTCATCCGCGGACTCGGAAGCTTCTTCCGTGAAAGGAGATGCTTGCGGAGCCTGGGAATCTGCCTGACGCAGCCAGGAGGTGAGCTCGTCCACGCCGCCCTGCTCCGCGGGCTGCTGTATATCCGCCAGCCATGGAGGCAGTTCGCCTTCCTGGGCAGGCTCGGCAGGTTCCTGTGCGGTAGGCGCCGAGCTGGTCTCTTCATCCTGCGGCATGAATTCATCCGGCTTGCCAAGCTCCACCCAGCGGACATCGGTCGATTCGTTATCGTTCTTCTTCGGTGTTGGTTTTGCCCCGGTAATACTGGCCAGCCAGTCCGGGGTCTCTTCTTCGTCGTCGCCCTTTTGGGATTGCAGACCGGCCAAAAAGTCCTGAGAGGGAGTAGTGGGCAATGATAGAGAATCGCTCTCCTGCGCAGATTGCGAGGCTTGATCCTGAGCCGTCTTGCGCGCTTCATCGCGCGCGTCTCTCAGCCACTGTGGCAGGATCGGTTCGAGTTCGGCCGTATTCTTCTTGGTTGGCATCTGCCCCGGCTGGATCGGTGAACCGGCCGATGGTTTCAGGGGAGATTTGCAGCGCTGACAGAACTCCTGGTCTGCTGAATTGCTCGCACCGCAAACGGGACAGGTGATCTGTTCTGCCATCACTTGCCTCCATAGGGACGATCCCAGCCGAAGAGCACACGCAGGCCGGTCATCAGAATGCCAAGCGCAACACCGATCAATATGCCGCGTGCGCCGCCCACGGCCCACACCTGCGTGAGCCAGATACGAAGATCACTCACGCCGGGTATGTTGCCAAAGGGCAGGGTCGCTGTGCCAAGCAGAATCAATACCGCAGTGATCAGAAATACGATGCTCATTAGGTCTGCGCGGCGGCGCAATAAGCGAATCGCCGCGTATAACAAAGTGACCGCAAGCAGGGCCATCAGCGCGGCTTCCGCCGGAACGATGATGCCCTGAACGGCGATGCCCATCAGTTCATGCCCGGGGCCAAGGATCAAACCAAACAGGAAGGTCCCAATCAATGCAATCAGCAGGACGAAGCTATAGGGGGCGTTCTTCTCGCGATGCTGGATCTTCTCTGCATGGACCGATACGAGATTGAAGATTCCCACGAGCGCGGCCGCACCGGCGAGGATCATGGCTGAATTCAGCAGTGACGTTTGAATGAAAGCAAGTGAGGGGAAGAAATATCCGAGCAGCACCAGCACACCGGCAGCAATGGCGATGACAACGTTGATGACGCGCATCAGATCACCCCCAGGACTTTCATGCCCACGCCCGCAAGCAGAAGCAGAATGATCAGCCACCGCAAAATATCCTGCACAGTCAGGCTGGCTGTGTGGGCCGGGTCGCTGCCTAAATATGCACTGGCAGCAAATAACTCCTCGCCAATTAGCGCATCCTGCGTGCCTGCAAAAAGAATGGACTGTGCAGCAAGGTCATCGCTGGCGCCAATGCTAAGGATGTTCGTTCGTTCTGCCATATCGGTGAGCAGACCCACTTCCGGCCCGAAGTGTCCGAGCATAATATTGGCTGAGACGTTCTCATCGCGGATGATGGGCATGGCGCCGGCAGCAAAGCCAAATTCGCTCATGCCGGTCAGACGGGCGGTATTGGGTACATAAAGCTCCTCAACGCCCGCTGCGGTATAACCGGCTTGCAGGGTATCCTGCGAGAGCAGGGAAATTGTCGGGTCACCGGAGCTTGCCACCGGCGGCTGATCGCTGACAGAAGTTCTTTCTGCGATGTGACGAAGCGCGGCCAGCGCGGCCAATGCGGAGCCGCCGCGGGACGTGATCAATCCGCCGTATCCAAGCGATACGTGCAGGCGAGTCCCATCTTCGACGCTGAGGCCAATGGCGCGATAGAGACTTATCATGGCAGGGATGTTGCGCAACGTCTTTGGAGATTTACGGCCCAGAAGAGTCAGAGCCAGCAGACCTGCTGCGACGACCGCGATGACGATCACTTCTATCATCCCGAGGCCTCCTGTGTGAGGAAGGACGCGAAGGCGCGGGCTTCCTGCTCTTCTTCAAGGGTTGCAGCGAGTGCGCTGATCTGGTCGCTGTTGAAAAAGCCGCGACTAAAATAAAGCGCCTGCGCTCCGAGTAAAGCAAGAGGACTTCCTGCTTCGAGAAGCGAGGCGGCAATGTCGTTCAGTTGATAGCGGCGCAAAGTCTCAGCCCAGCGCGGCCAGTAATCACGCGTCGTCGTCATGTTTTTTAGTATAGCATAATTTTAAGGTTGGCTTGTGATATGCGCCATGCCCCGCGTGGGGGAGAGATGGCACTCTGGACGAAGCCTGACATCCTAACATTTACAGGAAGTTTTACAGCCTATCCGTGGAACAGCCCGCTGGATTGGCATAGTATAATTTTGCACATAATTCCTTGCTGGAGGAAATATGACTGAACGTAAGATTAGAGTTTTGGTCGCCAAACCCGGGTTGGATGGACACGACCGCGGCGCAAAGGTGGTGGCGCGTGCCCTGCGTGATGCAGGGATGGAAGTGATTTACACCGGTTTGCGGCAGACACCTGAGATGATCGCGGAAGCCGCATTACAGGAGGACGTGGATGTGGTAGGGCTTTCTGTCCTTTCCGGCGCGCACATGGCGCTCACACCCCGCGTGATGGAATTATTGAAGGCCAATGGCCAATCCCACGTGAAGCTCTTCATCGGCGGCATCATTCCAGATGAAGATCTACACCGCCTCAAAGAAATGGGCGTGACCGGGATTTATGGCCCTGGCGCATCCACGGATGATATCATCCGGGATATCAAACATGCGGTGGAAGAATAGCATATACGGATTACGTCGAGCGTAATCCGTATTTCGTTTTCTTATGAACTTATCTGCATCTGTTCTCAACGGTGACCGGCTGGCGTTGGCTCGCCTGCTCACACAAGTGGAAAATGATTCGCCGGAGGCGCGTATCGCGCTCGGTGAGCTCTTTCCACATACGGGCAAGGCGCATCTGATTGGCGTGACTGGTGCACCCGGGACCGGAAAATCATCACTGGTCAATCAACTGGCAATGCAGTTCCGCAAGAACGATGCACACCGCGTGGCGATTGTAGCCGTGGATCCGTCGAGTCCCTTCACGGGTGGTGCGGTGCTCGGCGATCGTGTGCGGATGCGTGACCTGGCCGGTGACCCCGGAGTGTTCATCCGCTCCATGGCAACGCGCGGCTCGCTCGGTGGGCTGGCACAGGCAACTGCAAGCATGGTGCAAGTCTTCGATGCCGCGGGATATGATATTGTCATGATCGAAACCGTGGGGGCCGGGCAGAGCGAAGTCGATATTGCTAAGCTTGCCCATACCACCATTGTGGTGGAAGCGCCCGGCCTCGGCGATGATATCCAGGCCATCAAGGCTGGCATCCTCGAGATCGCGGATATTCTAGTTGTGAACAAGGCGGACCGACCCGGTGTGGAGAACACGGAGAAGGCGTTGAAGTCCATGCTGGACCTGGCGCATCCGGGTCGGCGTGTGTTCCAACATCACGGAACGTCGATGACAGTCGCTGCACCTCAACTGGAACCGAGCGACAAAGTCATTTGGCTCCCTCCGATTCAGAGGACGATTTCAACGGAAGGTGTCGGCATCCCTGAATTGGCTGAATGGGTCTTGAAGCATTTGGCCCACCTCCGTCAAAGTGGAGATTGGGCTGCTCGTGACCGCGCCAGGCTTGAGGCCGAGTTGGAAACGTTGGTCCGCGAGACGCTGGTGAATCGTTTCCGCGAGAGCATCCCGCAGAAACGGTACGATGAAATCCTTGAAAGAGTCCTCAACCGGGAGCTTTCACCCTGGGAAGCAATGAAGATGTTAATCAATGGAAGGCACTTATGAGCATGATCTACGGCGAGCGAGTCCGTTTGCGCGCAATCGAGCGTGACGATCTACAACAGTATTATGCATGGGTCAACGACCCGGAAGTGACGCGCAATCTGGGACTCTATCTGCCCATGTCGAACCGCGATGAGGAAGGATGGTTCGAACGCGTCTCGCAGGGCGACGCAAACGAGAGGCCGCTCGCTATTGAGATGCGTGATGGCGGCAGGAATTGGAAATTGATCGGCAACTGTGGTGTGTTTGGGATTGAATGGGTAAATGGCAGCGCGGAACTTGGCATCATGATCGGTGAGAAATCCTGCTGGGATCAGGGATATGGCACGGAAGTTATGATGTTGTTGTTGCGTCACTGCTTTGAGACCCTCAACCTGCACCGTGTTTTTCTGCGAGTGTATGCTGATCACTCACGCGGCATACGCGCTTACCAGAAGGCAGGTTTTGTGGAAGAGGGTAGGATGCGAGAAGCTGTGTTCAAACACGGCCGATATGACGATGTGATTTTCATGAGCGTTTTGCGCTCTGAATGGCAGGCTCGTACCAAGGAGAAACAAGTCTAATGCACCATGTTCATCACGATTTGAGGGTGTACGGGGGGATCAAGTTATTTGCAGGTACGGCAGCACCTGAACTTGCACAAAAGATTTCGGATTACCTCGGCTCACGTCTGAGTGCGCGCCAGGTCATTGATTTCCCGAACGAGAATATCTTTGTCAAATTGGGCGAAAGCGTTCGGGGACAGGACGTTTATGTGATTCAGACCACAACCACGCCGGTGCACCGAAACCTGATGGAATTGCTGATCATGATCCAGACCCTGCGTCTGGATTCAGCGGCACGCATCACGGCAGTTGTGCCTTATCTGTGCTATGGACGGTCGGATAAGAAAGATCAGCCGCGTGTGCCGATCACCGCGCGGCTGGTGGCTGAAATGCTCGAGATCGCGGGGGCGGACCGTTACATGACGCTCGATCCGCACGCCGGGCAGATCCAGGGATTTTTCAGCGTGCCAGGCGATGTGTTGACTGCCTCGCACCTGTTGATCGATTACATCAACGCCAACCTGCGCGCTGGCATGACCGATCCCGTGGTCGTTGCCACGGACCTTGGTTTTGCCAAGAAAGCCCGAAACTTCGCGGCGGACCTGGATTTGCCCGTTGCTTTCATTGAGAAACGGCGCAGCGGCAATGATGCCCAGGCCGAGGCACTGACCCTCATCGGTGATGTGCGGGACCGCGATGTGATCATTGTAGATGATGAAGTGGATACTGGCGGTTCGATCTGCCAGGCTGTAGATGTGGTCAAACAAAATGGCGCGCGGGATGTTTATCTTTCGTTTGTCCACGCCATCCTTTCACGCGACAGCGCACACAGGCTTTCTGAACTCCCGCTCAAGCATATTATTACCACCGATACCTGTCCCATCCCTGAAGAGAAGATGAACCACCTCCGCAAAAATATCACCGTACTGAGTATTGCATCCCTCTTAGGTGAAGTGATCAAGCGCGCCCATGAGGGGCGGTCGGTGGGAGAGATGTTCAACGAATAGCTTTTAGCTGTTAGCGGTTATCTTCTGGCTAATTGTTTGAAGCTAACCGCTAGATGCTAATGGCTAACTGCTTAACAACATGCCTGAACTACCCGAAGTCGAAACCATTGCTAGACAGCTGAGGCCGGCCCTCGTCGGTCGGACCATAGTCTCAGCCAATGTGCGCTGGGCACGGACGATTGCCATGCCTTCGGCCCGGAAATTCGGAAACGATGTAAAAGGACAGAGGATCACAGAAGTCGCGCGGCGGGCAAAATTCCTGGTCCTCAAGCTGCAAGGGCCTGAGGATTCCCGGTCGAAAACTTACAGTATCCTTATACATTTGCGGATGAGTGGAGATTTGTCCATCCGCGACAGTAAAATAAAACCAGATAAGCATGATCGTCTGATTTTCCTGCTTTCTTCACCGTCCAAGGCTGCGGAAGGTGAGAGCAGCCTGGTTTTCAACGATACCCGCAAGTTTGGCCGCGTGTGGCTGACAGATGATCTGCAAAGTGTGCTGGGCGGACTCGGCCCCGAGCCTTTCAGTGACGAGTTTACGCCGGAGTGGTTGTATACCAACCTCCATGCGCGTCATCGCCTGCTCAAGCCGCTGCTGCTCGACCAATCCTTCCTTGCCGGGCTGGGCAACATCTACACAGATGAAGCCCTGCACATGGCGAAACTGCATCCACTCGCCGCGTCCGATTCCATTAAACGGAAGCAGGCTGAGGTCCTGCATGAAGCGATCCGCGCTGTCCTGCAGGAGGGAATCCGCCGTAACGGCGCCAGCATAGACTGGGTCTACCGCGGCGGCGAATACCAGAATTATTTCCGAGTTTATGATCGCACCAACCGGCCGTGTATCGTCTGCGGACGGAAGATCCAGAAGCTTGTCGTCGGCCAGCGCGGCACACATATTTGCCCGCACTGCCAGAAGCTGAGGTGAACATGTCTCCTATTCTTACTCCCATATTGATCGGTCTGGGCGCCCTCCTGGTTGGATGGGTGATCGGATTCTTTGATTCAAATCTGCGTACTTCCAAAAAAATTAAAGAAGCGGAAGCCAGGGCTCAGGCCGCCGTCAAAGAAGCCCAGGATAAAATTGCCGAGGTCGAAGCGCGTGCCGCGCTGCTTCCGGCAACCGAGTCGCCGAACGCTGAGACCCTCCTGCGCCTCCAAAAGAAAGACGGCAACCTTGTCCTTGAACTGGATGGTCAGCAGGCTTTGGCCTCACGTTTATCGGCTGCCGAGAAGAAGCGCCTGGTCGGCCTCCTGACCCTGATGCGTCCATGGCTGGATGCGGACGCTCCTCAAATGGATGCCTTGCGCCCGTCTGCGCCGATGCCCTCTGCGGGGACGCTGCATACTCCGCCCGCGCCGGCTCCCGTTATCGCGGTTGTTCCCGCGCCCGATGCGAAAGCTGATGCCAAAAAGCCTGCTCCACCTCCTCAAAGTATTGTTGAACAAATCGACTCCATTTTGCAGGCCCGCATGGTGAAGACTCCGCTCGCCCAAAAGGATGTCCGCCTGCAGGAATCTCATGAAGGTGGTGTGGTGGTGATGGTGGGCATGCAGCGCTATGAAACTGTGGAAGATGTCCCCGACCCGGAGATCAAAACCGCGATCCGCGCCGCCATTGAAGAATGGGAAAAGAAATACACACCGGGGTTATAACCTGCGAATATGGAAAACGAATACGCCCGCGAACTTCTACGCAATGGAATTATCGAAGCGAAAGACGGCAATCAAGAGGCTGCCCGCCGTTACCTCGACCGCGCCATTTACGCCTCCAGTGCGCACGAGGCGCTTGCCGAGGGCTGGTTCTGGATGAGCCAGGTCATCGACGATCCCGTTGAAAAACGAAAGGCCCTCGAAAATTGCCTGTCTCACGATCTGCGACACGCGCGCGCGCGCCGGGCGCTGGCCGTTTTGGATGGGACCCTCAAAGCTGACGAAATCATCAACCCCGACCAGCTGCCTTCCGCGCCGGAAGGTCTGCGCCAGGCAGATGCAGTCCGTTTCATGTGCCCCAGGTGCGGCGGACGCATGGCCTTTGCCCCGGATGGTCAGTCCCTTGTCTGCGAATACTGCACGCGCAATCAGGGATTTGGCCGCTCGAACGGGTCTGGTCCCGCCGGGGAAAAGGATTTCATCACGGCCATGGCCACCCTCAAGGGACATCTCAAGCCGCTGCAGGATCAGGTGTTTCACTGCAAGGGCTGCGGCTCAGAGTTCCTTTTGCCTGCAAAATTGATCTCTGCCTCCTGCGTGTACTGTGGTTCTCCACACGTGGTGAGTCTTGAAAACACGAAGGATCTCCTGGCCCCAACCGGGATTGTTCCGCACGCGTTCGGTCAAAAGCAGGCTGCAGAATATTTGGTCCAATGGGTGGAAGCTCATCAGATCAAACCGGAGAAAAAGGTCGATCTCCCGCGCGGACTTTATCTTCCGCTTTGGATGTTCAACCTGGGCGGCGCGATCGATTACACGGCTGAGATGGTTCAGTTTGAAGCGCAGGAAAACCCCCTGCTGTTCCAGGGATCGAGACGACCGGAACTCGTGGCTGTCAACGATCAGTTTCCGGTGATGCTGAACGACTTTGTTGTGCCAGCCTCACGCAAACTTTCCGCGCCTCTGCTGAAGCTGCTCTCCACCTTGGACATGAAATCCGCCAAATCCTACGAACCTGGCTATCTTGCTGACTGGCCCGCCGAAGTCTATGATATCCCCATGGCAGAAGCCTCTCTAAATGCACGGAGTCAGGCTTTTGCGACGATCAAGCGGGAACTGCCTCATCGGCTCGGTTGTGTCCGAATTGTCCATAGCTCCTCGGCCAACCTTGGGATCGATTCATTCAAACTCATCCTGGTCCCGGTATGGATGACCGAACTCCCGTTCGACGGGCGCGAACATCTCGTACTCATCAATGGCCAAAATGGGGAAGTGGCAAGTGATATCGAGAACAAGCACGGGACATCCAGCGGCCTGTTCGATTTCCTTTCAGATTTGCTTGAAAGCTAGTTAACCACAGATACACACAGATGAACACCGATGAATTGCAGTAGAAAAATCTGCGTTTATCGGCGTTTACATCGTACCCGCATGGGTATCTGTGGTTTAATAATGATCATGCGCAATACCATTCCCATCCTCCGCGCCCGCCGCGAAAAGAGACTTGCCAGACAGCGCGCCGCATCCAATCGCACACGCAGCACAGTTCTTAGCCTGGGGATGGTTCTTTCAGTGATCCTGGCCGCGTTGATCCTCATCTCGGCTTACACCTACTCGAACATCACTCGTGATCTGCCTTCCATCGAAACTCTCCCAAGCCTGCTCAACCCGCCTGATGGACTGCTGCTTCAGCCAACGCAAATTTACGACCGCACTGGCTTGCATCTCCTTTATACTTTCGCTCCCACTGAATCGCCGCGGCGCTATATTCCCCTCAACGAACAAAATCCACAACATCTCCCCAAAGCGCTCGCAGACGCGGTCATCGCGATGGCGGATCCCGGGTTCTGGAATCATGCAGGCTATGCTCTCAACGGCCTCGACAACCCCGAACTTCATCCCACCCTGGCACAGCGCCTCGTTGCAGATTTGCTTCTTTACGATGAGCCGCCATCTCTCAAGCGCGCCATTCGCGAACGCATTCTCGCGGCGCAAATCACCTCGCGGTTTGGCCGCACACAAATCCTTGAATGGTATTTGAACTCGACGTCTTATGGCCGTCATGCCTTTGGCGCAGACGCGGCCGCTCAACTGTATTTCGGTAAGCCGGCCAGTGAACTCACCCTGGCAGAGGCTGCGATCCTGGCGGCTGTGAGTGAGACTCCCTCTTTGAATCCAATCGACGCGCCGGAAGTTGCCATCCAGCGAGGACGCGAAGTTTTGCACGTATTGGATTCTTTGAAACTGGTGGACTCAGCGGATACGTCGAATGCGCTGGCCGAGACTCCAGCGATTCAGCCAGCGCCTCCAACCGACCCGCATGTTGCTCCCGCCTTTGTGAATCTGGTCCTGTCCCAATTAGATTCGCGTTTTCCCCGCGCTCGAATCGAACGCGGCGGCTTGACGATCATCACATCTCTCGATTTTGATTTGCAAAGACAGGCCTCGTGTGTAACCGAAGTCTATGCGGCGCGCCTGGCTGGCCTGCCCGACCCAAAAGCTGACTGTGACGCGGCGCGCTTCCTCCCGTCCCTGCCGCCGGGGATCACTATTCCTGATTCATCGGCGAGCGCGATCATCCTCGATCCTCAAACGGGACAAGTCCTTGCAGCAGTGGGGGAGACCCGTCAGGGTTTGGAAACTCCTCTTTTCGCGGCGCACAGGCCAGGGTCCAGTTTGGATGCGTTTGCTTATTTGACGGGATTTACCCGTGGCTTGAGTCCTGCCACTTTGATGTGGGATATTCCCGGCGAAGACAATGTCCAAAACTTCGATAACCAATATCACGGCCCGATGCGCTTGCGCGTTGCAATGGCGAACGATTATCAGGTTCCGGTGGAGAGTGTTCGTGCCCAAATGGGACTCGAAAGCGTAACGAAGATCGCGTCATCATTTGGGATCGATCTAAACTCTGACGTCAGTCTTTTGAAACTCGCAGGCGCGTATGGAGTGTTTGGAACACAGGGCATTTATTTTGGTCAGAGCCTTGGCGACGAGTTTTCACCGACCACGATCTTGCGCGTGGAAGGTGCTGACCATTCGGCATGGCTCGACTGGACCACACCGGATGCGCGTGCGGTGGTCACGCCTGCACTGGCCTATCTGATGACCGATGCATTGAGCGATGAAAGTGCGCGCTGGCCCTCGCTTGGCAGGCCGAACGTGACCGAGATCGGCCGGCCCGCCGGGGTGAAGGTGGGAGAGACCAGTGATGGACTCGACGCGTGGTTGATCGGATACACTCCTTCACGCGTGGTTGTCACTTGGACCGGCGCACACGGTCAAGGCGAATCCGTTCCGCCGCGATTGCCGGCTGTTTTGTGGAACGCGCTGATGCAATATGCCTCACGCGATCTGCCGGCCGATGGCTGGACCGCGCCCCAGGGTGTGACCACAATGACCGTGTGCGATCCATCGGGGTTGCTGCCCACGAAGGAATGTCCAAACCTGGTTAGCGAAGTTTTCCTGAATGGTAACGAGCCGATCCAGGCAGATAACCTGTTCCGCGAATTTTCAGTGAACCGAGAGACAGGATTTCTCGCAACGGTCTTTACGCCGCCTGCGCTGATTGACCGCCGCGTCTATATGGTTGTCCCCGCCGAAGCGCGGGTTTGGGCCGAGAGCGCGGGCGTGCAGATTCCCCCGTCAGCGTATGATGCAATCCAGGCCCCGGCCGTGAATCCGAATGTCAATATTACTGCGCCTGCATTGTTTTCAGATGTCCATGGCAAGGTGCAGATCAGGGGTACTGCTGCCGGTGATAACTTTGCTTATTTTCGTGTGCAGGTGGGAAAAGGACTTGACCCCGAGCAATGGATCCAGGTGGGAGTGGATGTGAATACGCCCGTGACAAACGGTTTGCTGGCAGAGTGGGATACGACCGGACTGAGCGGGTTATACGCCGTCCAGTTGCAGGTGGTGAGAAGTGACCAGGTGGTGGATACGGCCATTATTCAGGTGACGATTAGCAATTAGCTTTCTCTTTTGATCTGATAGACATCAAAATCACGTGCCACAACGGTATTGGGGAATACAGATTGGGCTTCTGTCAACACATCCTTTTCCCGATAGCGACGCGACAGATGGGTGAGAATTAATTTCTTTACACCAGCTTTGAGGGCAAGCTCTGCACCCATGCGAGCTGTCAGATGCGAAAACTGCTTCGCCATTTCCACTTCTTCATCGGTATATGTGGACTCGATCACCAGCCCGTCCGCATCTCTGCAAAACTCAAGGATGTCATCTGTTCGTCCGGCATCGCCAACCACGACAAATTTCGTGCCGCGTTCAACTGGACCCAGCACATCGTCCGGTTTGACGTGTTTTCCATCCGGTAAGGTGATCGTATTGCCGGCCACGAGTTCTTTTCTCTCCGGACCGAATGGCACGCCGAGTGCGTCCGCTTTTTCGGGAAGGAACGGCCGCCGTGGCTTCTCCTCGAAGACGTATCCCAGGCAGTCCGGGCCTTTGTGCGTGACCGGGAAAGCGGTCACGGTGAAATCTTCGGCCTCGAAAAATGTTCCAGCTTTGATCTCCTGCATTTTCAAAGGCATCGGAGGCACATTGCCGCGCAGCACTACATCGTATAAAAGCGTATGGACGCGATCCAGTGTTTGCCGCCCGCCGAAGATTTCGAGCTCTTCAATGGCCTCCCAGCGTAGAAACGTGGAGAGCAGCCCGCCGAGGCCGAGGATGTGGTCAAGGTGGCCGTGGGTGAGCAGGACGCGCGTCAGGCGTTTGAACCCCGCGCCTGATTGAAGGATCTGGCGCTGGGTACCTTCTCCGCAGTCAATGAGAAAACGATACTCGTTATGAGAGACAATCTGCGCCGCAAGCCCGCGCTTCGCAGATGGCGCAGAAGCCGATGTGCCAAGAAAAAGAATTTCGAACAATGGTATTCCTTCTGGATATGACGATGAATATTCGCACTAGCCTGCAAAATGTCCCACAATTGTACCTCAAAGGATAACAGACCATTTGTGCTATAATGATTCCTGTCATTGCGAGGAGGGCGTAGCCCGACGAAGCAATCTCTGATTCAGCGGCTGAACTCCTCGATGAGGTTGATAGACAAAACTTAGGGATTGCTTCGGGTGCTTCGCGCCCTCGCAATGACGTTTATATATGCCTCTCCTCAAACCGCCTCCGAAAAAAAGTGCAAGACCCGCCGGCCGGACAGCCTCATCCAAAGCGGGCTCTTCGCGCGGCAAAGCCTCCCATAAGCAGGCCGCGCCGCTGCCCCCGGCGCTTTCGTTCTGGGACAGGCTCTCGCCTGAACGCAAATTGGATGTGGTTGGCATCATCCTTTCATTTATCGGCATCATTATTTTCCTCGGGCTGATCTCTGCCAACCGATCCAAGCCGGTTGAACTTGCCCTCGGTTTTCTCTTCCAGTTCTTTGGCTGGGGCATCTACATCCTTCCCCTGGGTCTGCTCCTCTTTGGTCTGTGGCTGGTCTTCCGAAAGATCGAGAAAATCCCCCCGCTTTCCTATGAACGCGCGGTGGGCAGCGGCATTCTATTCTTTTGGTTTCTGACTGCCATTCATGCAGTCGTCGCCAGCGTGGATAATTCCGAAGCCGTCGCGTTGAGCGGCCGGGGCGGCGGCGCGGTAGGTAGTCTTTTTCATCGCGCTTTCTGGAGCTGGTTCGGCGCGGGCGGCGCGGTCATTGCTCTTGCTGCCTGGTTGATCATTGGCATCATCGTCACGTTTGATATTTCCGTGCAGGATCTCTTCCGCTGGCTTGGCCCGTTGACGCAGCAGGTGCGGACTCTACTCAATAAGCCTCTTAAATCGACGAAAGGGATGCCTCTTTCCGCCCCGAAAGCTGATTCCGTCGAATCAAATGGATACACCCCACTGAAGCAGCCCACAACTTCCCCTCAAATCCCAACTGTGACTCCGGTGATCCCCACGCTGACCACAACCACGACCGGCTCGACAGTCATTCACTGGACATTGCCCACGGTTACAGACATCCTCGATGAGGGCAACGCGCCCTCGGTCAACGAAGATTTTGTGCAGCAGCGTGCCCGCTTGATCGAGGATACCCTGGCATCCTTCGGCGCGCCCGCCCAGGTGGTTGAGATCAGCCGCGGGCCAACGATCACTCAGTTCGGTGTGGAGCCTCTCTTCGTCGAGACCAGGAACGGCAAGACCAGAGTCCGCGTCAGCAAGATCGCATCGCTATCTGACGACCTGGCACTTGCACTGGCTGCGCCGCGCATCCGCATTCAGGCTCCGGTACCAGGGCATAGTTACGTGGGCATCGAAGTTCCGAATGAGGAGATGGCGCTCGTCTCATTACGGGATATTCTAGAAAGTGAAACGTTCACGCGCAATAAAAAAGCGCTTGGCTTTGCGCTGGGCCGCGATGTGGCGGGGCATCCCATCATTGCCAACCTTGAGAATATGCCGCACCTGCTGATCGCAGGCACGACGGGTTCTGGCAAGTCAGTCTGCGTGAATTCAATCCTGACGTGCATGTTGCTCTTCAACACGCCTGATGATGTACGCATCGTTCTGGTTGACCCGAAGCGCGTGGAGTTGACCGGTTACAACGGCATCCCGCATCTGCTCGGCCCCGTGGTTGTGGAAATGGACCGGGTCATCGGCGCGCTGCAATGGATGACGCGTGAGATGGACAAGCGTTATCACACCTTTGCAAAGGTCGGTGCGCGCAATATCATTGACTACAACGCCAAGATGAAATTGCAGGGACAGAAGAAACTGCCCAATCTGGTCATCATCATCGATGAGCTGGCGGATTTGATGATGATCGCGCCGGATGAGACAGAAAAGACGATTACGCGCCTGGCGCAGCTTGCGCGTGCTACAGGCATTCACATGGTCCTTGCCACACAGCGCCCTTCGGTGGATGTGGTGACAGGTCTGATCAAAGCCAACTTCCCTGCACGCGTGGCGTTTGCCGTGGCGTCAAACACCGACAGCCGCGTCATTCTCGATCAACCGGGTGCAGAAAGATTACTCGGCCGCGGCGATATGCTCTATCAGGCACCGGATGCACCGGCACCTGTGCGTTTGCAGGGTGTGTTTGTCTCTGACCATGAAATCCAAAAGCTGGTTGAGTACTGGCGTACCCAGGCCGGCGGTTCAAGTCCGTATGCGATTGCTGGGATAGCACCTGAATCTGCTTTGCCCGAAGGAGTTCCTTTGAAGCAGGCTCCTCTCTGGGAGGAGATGGCACAACAGGAGGGTGACCCGCTCTTCACCGAAGCGGTTGATCTTGTCCGCAAGGAAGGGCGCGCGTCTGTGTCTATGCTGCAGAGACGACTGCGAATCGGTTACACACGCTCCGCACGTCTCGTGGATCAGATGGAAGAAAAAGGGATCGTGGGCCCGCCCGAGGGTGGGACGCAAATGCGTCAGGTGCTGGATTACGGTCCCACCGTGCCGCCCAAGGATGATGGGATGTAACAGCCAACGTCCCGAAGGTTTCACTGGTGCATGCGCGCCAGCACAGGCAAACCTTCGGGACGTTTCTTAATGATGTATAATTTCCCGCGCGCCTCGGTAGTTCAATGGACAGAACAAGGCACTCCTAAGGCTTAGATGTGGGTTCGATTCCCGCCCGGGGCATAATGCAATTCGCTGAGAAAATTCTAATAAAACCTTTACGCAAACCTCTTGCAAAAGAGAACAGGATAGTGTAATATATAGCAGATGGACGCTAGGGTGCCCCCCTCACCCTGGCGTTCATCATTTAACGAGGAAGTGTGGTCGGCGTGAAAACGCCGACTTTTTGCTTTTGTCAGAGTAAGTCACTTCTTTATATCTTTTATCATCTGCCTTGCTACCTGCAACAACTCGTGCGCGGACCTCAGTGTCCCCTCGCCGACTTCGCCGAGCATCTGCGAAAGCTCGAGCAGACGCGGCTCCCCGTCCAGTTGTTCGACGCGCGTGAGCGTGCGTCCTTTTTCCACCAGTTTCTGCACTTGATAATGCTGGTCACCGAAAGCGGCCAGTTGGGGGAGATGCGTTACGCAAAAGACCTGATGCATGCGAGAGAGATTCCACAGCTTTTGACCCACCGTCATGCCCACGCGCCCGCCGATACCCTGGTCGATTTCATCAAAGATCAGGCTTGGTATCTGGTCTGCCCGCGCCAGTACGTTTTTCAGGCCCAGCATGAGACGGGATGTTTCACCGCCCGAGGCAATCTTGGTCAAGGGTTTCAGTCCCTCGCCGGGGTTGGGAGCGATCAGGAATTCGACGCGGTCAAAACCATTTTGATCGAAGGCGATCCGTGAGCCATTGTTAGTAGGCGCACCGTTTGGATCCGGCTTCGTCTGGAAGTCCACTTTGAATCTGGCTTCGGCCATCCTCAAATCATCGAGTTCCGTTTCGATGCCGTTGCCCATAGATTCGGCAGCGGACTTGCGCTTTTCAGAAAGGATTCCGCCCTGCTTTGCGAGCTTCTCGAGCAGTTTCGCTTCCTGCAATTCCAAATCGGCGATGCGTTCGGCCGCGCCTGTGATCGTTTCAAGCTGTCTGCGCGCTTCGGCTCCGTAGGCAATGACCGAGGGGATACTGCCGCCGAACTTGCGCGTGAGCGAGTGGATCAAATCCAGCCGCTCTTCCACTTCATCCAGCCGCTTCGGGTTGAACTCGATCTCCTCAAGATAATCCTGCAAGTTGTGGATCAACTCGGAAATTGTGTCCAGCATCAGCTCGGCCTGCGAAGCAAGCTCATTTTGCGCGGGATCTATTTTTGCGAGAGAGTTCAGCGCCTGCGCGGCCTGCCCGACCAAATCTGTTGCGGCGGGCGTTTCGGGTGAGCCTTCATCCAGAACGGCTAACGCTTCCTGTGCATTTTGTGCAAGCGACTCGGCATTCGCCAGGCGGTCACGCTCTTTGCGCAGTTCCTCATCTTCACCGGGTTTCAATCTTGCGGCTTCGATTTCCTCCGCCTGATACGTGAGCATCTCCACGCGGCGGTCGGCATCGGCTTGCGCTTTGCGCAGCTCACCCAACTCGTGGCGAAGATTCAATAAGGCGTGGTAGGTTTGACGGTAGTCACTCAAGGGTTGGGCCACTTCCGCGTAACGGTCAAGCAGGCCCAGATGCGCGCGTGAATCGAGCAGGGATAAATGCTCGGCTTGACCGTGGATATCTACCAAAATCGCGCCAATTTCCTTCAACAGCGAGACGTTCACCGTCCGCCCGTTGATGCGCGCCACGCTGCGTCCCTCTTTGCGGACCTCGCGCATCAACGTGATGTAATCGGGATCGTCCATTAAATCTTCGCGGTTGAGGATCTCATGCACCGCTTCTTTTTCTGGACCTTTGAGCTGGAACACACCCTCGACAAACGCGGCATCTGAATCGGTGCGGATGTAGGTTGTGTCCGCTTTGCCACCGATCAGCATAACCACAGCATCGAGGATGATGGATTTGCCAGCGCCGGTCTCACCGGTCAGGATGATGAGGCCGGGGCCGAAGTGTAGTTCGAGCTTATCGATGATTGCAAAATTTTGGATACGGAGTTCTGTAAGCATAGGTGATAGGTTATCTGAACAATTGGATTCCAGAAAGTCGGGTATAGACTACAGGTACGGCAAGCACGAGATAGATCACCTGGAAGAGGATGGCAAAGAGATTCAGCGATAACACTTGAACCAGGATGACAGGTAGTGCGCCAACGACTACGGCAGCAGCAACGGTGATGAATAACGGGCGCGAGCGCCGGTGGCGTGTGACCATTCTTACGCCCTCAGCGATCACAACTGCGGCAGAGGGTGCGCCGGCCGCTATGAGGAACCAGCCGATGAAGCCGATGCCGCCAATGAGCGTGACCAGGAAAGCCGCCACTCCAGAGAGAATGGCTGCCACGACGAAACCGGAAAAATAGTCATACCATTCCGCCGTGTCAAAGATTTTCTGCTGGCCTTTTACGCACTCCCGGCAGCGGTAACCGGTCGGTGTGCGGATCGCGCATGCGGCGCAGATGGGACGGTCGCAGTTGTTGCAGCGTAGGGTCGTCTCCCGGTTTGGGTGGATGTAGCAGT
Organism: Chloroflexota bacterium; assembly: GCA_029782225.1. Classification (GTDB taxonomy): domain Bacteria; phylum Chloroflexota; class Anaerolineae; order Anaerolineales; family Villigracilaceae; genus JAKOVF01. Next base: position 34,453 of record JAKOVF010000119.1, read on the forward strand.
GCAGCGTTGTCGATTCGGTCATCGTGGCAATCCTATGGAGTTTTCGTTCATGTGTGCGGTCAGGTTCCGATAAAAATAACCGGGATCTCCAAAACGGACAAACTGCGTGGTCACTTCAGCGGCGCGTATATCGACGTGATCATCTTCCATGAGCGTGATGGATGGCTGTCCGTCAATGCTGAGCACTGCATTTTCACTATGCACCGTGATGCTGACAGATGCTCCTTCTGCAAGGACAACCGCCCGGTCCACAGAAAGATGAGGCGCAATCGGAACAAGCAGAATGTTTCGCAACTCGGGCGGAAGGATGGGGCCTCCGGCAGCCAGTGCGTAGGCCGTCGATCCGGTTGCCGTGGATGCGATGAGTCCATCGGCCACATAACTTGTCAGTTGACGGCTATCCACCGAGGCAGTGAGTCGCACGGGGCGGAGCAAGGCTCCGCGCCCCACAACGACCTCGTTCAACGCGTTCCAATCCCCCATGTTTTCACCGGCGCGGATATGCTCGGCGTGGAGCATCATGCGGTTTTCGATCCATGCTTCGCCATTGAATAGCTTTTCAAAGTACTCGCGCCAATCCTTGCGGTCAATCTGGATCAAAAAGCCGAGCCTGCCTAGATTTACGCCGAGGATGGGCACGCGGCTGGGGGCACAAAGATGACCTGCACGCAGCACGCTTCCGTCGCCGCCGACTGCGATCAGCATGTCGAATTCGCGTTTTTTTATTCTCTTGCGGAGGTCTTCATTGTACAAAGACCCGGTGGGCGCATCCAGCCCCTTTTCCTTCAAATAGGCTGCGATCTCTGCCGCCTCAGCAAAAGCATCGGCCATCTTAGGGTAGGCCGCAATGACCGGATGTTTGGGGATGAACGCGTCGGGCATAATTGTTTATTATACCTGTGTAGGGGCGACCCTTGCGGTCGCCCTGGAGAGGGGCAGGCCCTGCCCCTACATCAACCGCTGGTCACACACTTTCCGGAAACCACATTTCATGCAGCGCGCCGCCTGCTCGTGTGAACGCGGGACCTCATTCTTATGTTCATCTCGTTTCATGTCGGCCAGTAAATCTAGCAGGGACTCCTCCAATTCTCGCGTGTAATCCACGGCAAAATCCCGGTTCTGATAGTGGATGAGTCCATAAGGTGGACGCTTTTTATAAGTTTTCTCCACCAGCAGACAGTACGCGGCTACTTGATAAATATGCGAATCATAGGGCGCGTCAGGGGCGCGACCGCTTTTCACTTCAACAGGGATGATCTGTCCGTTTTTCTCGATGAGGTAATCAGGCTTGCCCGTCAGTTCGAGTGCAGCATAAAACAGGGGCTTTTCCAGTTTTCCCCAGCCGCGCGTATCGGTATAGATGAGACGTCCACCCGGCAGACCCGCGGCCTTGCGCTGGCGGTTCGATTGCCAGAAGAAGACGAGGGCAAGAAGAAATAACGCTAAAACAATGTAAAGCATGGTGGTTCCTGGCAACTAGCGTTTAGCGGTTGTTAGCCTCTTTGACAACTTTTTTCACTCGCGCCAACCGGGAACCCGAAAGATCCTCCATCCGCTTTTCGAGAACCTTGATGAATTCTGCTTTATTGCCTGCATTTACGGCAGGCAAAGTTTTCTCGGAATGTTGAGCCACGTCTTTCGGACGACATGTCTTGAGATGGTTCAACAAATATGGGAACATGACCTTGCTGTATTCCGGCTTTGTCGAGGCCGCCTCTGCAAGGACTTTGACGCCGTTGTCCTTCGTGATGACCGAGCCAGAATCCATTGCGTTTTTGATTTCATCGAAGTGCTTAAAGACAACGTCAGAATTGAGATGAGCGACAACGCCAAGCGCAATCATGCCGCCCCAGACGAGGCGGTTGTTTCGGCTCTTCAACAGTTTTATGAAATCTTCCGCATAGGAGGCGATCAAAGCAGGTTCGATGTATCCTGTCTCATACAAAACTTTGATGCAGTCTGCCTGGATAGCTTTGTCTTTGTTCCAAAGATTTTCAGCGATTTCACGGATGCCGGCCTTATCTTTTCGGGTGGCAAGGTCACGCGCCAGTTCCTGATTCGGGACTTCGTCGCGGCGACCCAGTGAACAGCCAAGACGATCCAGGACAGACATTTCCTCTCCTCGAGTGAACAGAAAAACCCCGGTCCTAAAATATCTGCGCGGTGCAATATGCCACCAGCAAAATAATCGCGGCGATCAGAAATATCATCCCAACGACGCGCGTAATTCCTGAAGCCAGGACTTGTCGTCCGTGCTTCTGGTGGAGTTGAGTCCCGGCCGCAAGCTCGGCCTGGTTCTCGGACTCCACTCCCTTTTTGCGATACCACCATGCGCGGCGACAGTACAGATAATTTCCAATATCCGAGGCGCGAATTACGGGCATGGATAAAGTATAGCACAAATTTTCTAAACCTCCGTTGGTCGAGTAAGGCTGGGTGTTGTTCCCGGCCTGTATCGAGACCAACAGGTAACTTGAAATTGAAAGCCTACCTGAAAACTTGTGGTCTCGATATGCCTTCGGCTATCGCCTCAGGCTACTCGACCACCGTTATCCTGTGAAATATTTCTCACATCCGTTGAGAAAACTTTCCTTGAAGAAAATCCACTGCCGAAAGATAATAATCATGCAGCTTACAATGGAGGCAACGATGTCTGAGAAGTTCTTTGTCAAATTCTGGGGTGTGCGTGGGAGCTATCCCACGCCCGGGAAAAATACAGTTCGCTTTGGTGGGAATACCTCTTGCGTGGAAGTCCGCGCCGGCAAGCACACTATCATCCTCGACGCAGGCACGGGCATCATTCCGCTCGGGCAGGAACTGGCTCGCACCAAGCGGCTTCATGTGAGCATCCTCCTGAGCCATCTCCACCACGATCACACGCACGGTTTTCCGTTCTTCCTGCCTGCTTACCTCCCAAATGCCAGGCTCCATATCTTCGGTCCGATGACGGCGGCCGAGACGCTCGAACTGAATCAATCGCCGCAGGCTTTCCCGATCGGTTTGGATGACATGAACGCGGCGAAGGAGATTCATTCCCTGCGAGAGACGGATAGGCTGACATTTGATTCAACCGGTGTAAGAGTCAACGTGCCATCCTCTGACCCTCAGGCTGTTACCGTTAAAATTTATCGCTCCCACGCCCATCCGGGAGGGGTTTATATCTATCGCATCGCATATCGCGGACGTTCGCTGGTTTATGCCACAGACACTGAGGGCTATGTGGGTGGTGACAGGAAATTAGCCGCATTTGCCCGCGGCGCGGATTTGCTCATCCACGATGCGCAGTACAGCGAGGAACATTACCGTGGTCAAATGGCAGGGTTGCCATCAACGCAGGGATATGGTCACTCCACGCCACAGATGGCCTGTGAACTGGCAAACGCCACGGAGGCGCGCCAGTTAGTGCTGTTCCATCACGACCCCAGTTATGCTGATGAAACCGTAGCAGGCCTCGAGGTCCACGCTCGAAGTGTCTTTCCAAATGTCTGCGCCGCTTACGAGGGGCTGGTCATATCCCTCACCCCAACCCTTCTCCCACTGGGAGAGGGGCGAGGGGTGAGGGCAGAGAGCGGAGTAAAATATGTTCAGAATGGCTGAGCTAAGGAAAGACGACACTCGCAATATCCTTTCGGACATCCCACTGTTTGTGGGGTTGACGCCTGCACAACTGGACTGGGTTGCTCATCGTGCACACCGCCGCGTGTTCCCGACTGGGACCAATGTGTTGACGATCGAGCAGCCCGGTGAAGCCGTGTATATCATTCTGCATGGAACGGTGAAAATTCATGTCGAACAAGGTGAACGCGATGTAATTCTCTCGATCCTGGGAAGCGGCGATCTGCTTGGCGAGATGAGCCTGATCGACAGCGTGGGGCGTTCTGCCAGCGCGGTCACACTGGAAGATTCGCTGATGCTCTGGATGGATAAGGCCACTTTTGAATATCTGCTCGACAACTTTCCCCAGGTCTCGCGGAATCTCGTGCGAATACTTAGTGCACGGGTCAGGCTCTCCGACCAGTTAATTCATGCGCTTGCCACACTGGATGTATATGGACGGGTTGCGCGTCAACTCCTGGCTTTCGCGGAAAAATATGGCCGCCCGAAAGATGGTGTGCTGCAAATTCGCATTGCATTGACACAGGGCGATATTGCAGATCTTGTCGGCGCCTCACGAAAGCGGGTCAATCAAGTGATGGTCTCGTTCAGGGAACGGGAATTAATTTGTGTGGGGGAGGATGGAAGGATCGGGATTTTGGATAAGGAGGGATTGGCGAGGTACTGCGAGTAAGGAGTCTAACGACTCTTGTCGTTGGATTTCCCGAGGTCGGCCCACTCGCTTCGCTCGGGGTGCTTCGCGAAGGCCTTGGACTCCACTCATATAGGTATAATCGGCTGTATGGCCGATTATCATTTTTATCACCCGATTGAAGTCCGTTACGGTGACCTTGACCCGCAGGGGCACGTGAACAATGCCAAGCACCTGACTTATTTTGAGCAGGCGCGTATTGCCTATATGATCGAATTGGGACTGTTCACAAAAGATCAGTCATTCATGGAAATTGGCGTAATATTGGCAGACGTACATATCACCTATCTTGAGCCAATCTATTACGGCCAAAATATCAGGGTCGGAGTCCGGGCCGCAAAGTTGGGAAATAAATCCATGAATTGGGAGCAAAACATTGTAGATACAGATAGGGGAAAGGAACTGGCCAGAGGGGAAGTTGTGCTGGTCGCCTATAATTATCGGGAGGAAAAGACGATCCCCATTCCTGAAGAATGGTGTAAGAAGTTCCTTAACTTTGAGGGCTTGAAATTGGAAAGTTGAAACTACTGGAGATATCATGCCACTTCCACAAATCAATACAGATTATTTGATTGACTTCCTCGTGAAGTTGTTGAATGTCCCGTCTCCCACAGGATTTGCCGGGCCTGCGATCGACTTCGTGGAGAAGGAATTGTCCCAGTTTAAGCAGTTGACTCTCTCACGCACGCGTAAGGGCGCGTTGGTCGTCAAGTGGGACGGAAACGATACGAGTAATCCCGTAGCATTAACGGCCCATGTGGACACACTTGGCGCAGTGGTGAAGGAGATCAAGTCCAATGGTCGATTGCGCCTGAGCAGAATAGGGGGGATGCAGTGGCCGACGGTCGAGACGGAGGGTGTGTGGGTGTTCCCATCGAAAGGGGAGAAGGTACGCGGCTCACTGCTGATCGAAACGGCGTCGGGTCATGTCTATGGTGCGGCGGGCAGTGACACAAAGCGCGATGATGCCCACATGGAGGTCCGCCTCGATGCGAAGACAACCAGTGAGGAGGAAACACGTGAACTGGGAATCAACATCGGCGATTGTGTGGCCTTTGACCCGCGCGTCGAAGTGACAAATGGATTCGTCCGCTCGCGGTTTCTCGACGACAAGGCCTGTGTGGCAACCCTGGTGGCCGCGATCAAATCTTTAACGGAAGCAGGACTGAGTCCCGCGCGAAGCGTCTATTTCCTGATCAGCAACTATGAGGAAGTCGGCCACGGGGCGGCGGCAGGGATTCCCTCTGATGTGGTGGAACTGGTGACGGTGGATATGGCGGTTGTGGGGGAGGGTCAGGAGTCGGATGAGTTCCACGCGACGCTGTGCGTGAAAGACAGCGGTGGGCCCTACCACTTTGGTCTGAATAACAAAATGCGGGCGCTGGCCGAGAAATATGAAATCCCATTCAAGACAGATGTGTATCCTTTCTATGGGTCGGACGGGGAAGCCTTTTGGAGTGCGGGTGGCGATGTGGCGCTCTCGCTGATCGGCCCCGGGATTGACGCTTCGCACAATTACGAGCGGACTCACATCGATGCGCTGGTCGCGACGACGAATTGGGTTATGGCGTATCTGATGGATTAAGAAAGACTACACCGGTGGCCGAGTAGCGAGCGTTTTTTGCGAGCGCATCGAGACCATCAGGTTGCTATCAAACAAAAGATAATTTGAAACATAGTGGTCTCGATACGGGCAAGACGATCACTCGCCCTACTCGACCACCGAGGGATAAGAATGAAATTCGATGCTGCACTTCCACCTACCCCATTGAAAGATGTCCCTGCGATCGCAAAGGCCGCGGAACAAATTGGCTTTGACTCACTGTGGACACAGGAAACGCAACACGATCCATTTCTCCCCTGTGCGTTGATCGCCGAACACACATCGAAACTGAAGATGGGAACGGCGATCGCGGTGTCCTTCGCACGCTCGCCAGCGAACCTGGCCTACACTGCCTGGGACCTGGCCGCGCAGTCGGGCGGACGCTTCATCTTGGGACTTGGCACGCAGGTCAAGGCGCACATCGAACGCCGCTTCGGGATGCCGTGGCCCGAGTCAGTGACGGGGAAGCTGCGTGAGCAGATCCAGGTCTTGCGCGCCATGTGGGATTGCTGGCAGAACGGCACGAAGCTGAATTTTCGCGGTGAGTATTACAAAATTACTTTGATGTCGCCGTTTTTTCAGCCCTCACCCCTACCCCCCTCTCCCACTTTTGGGAGAGGGGTTGGGGGTGAGGGTTTAATTCCTATCTACATCGCTGGAGTGAATATCGGACTTGCGCGACTCGCGGGCGAATTGTGCGAGGGATTCCACGCGCACCC
>JAKOVF010000123.1 GCA_029782225.1 Chloroflexota bacterium
GGGTGGGCGTGTCCTCATGCGAAATGGCGCTAACACCTACACAGCTTATGCCGAGGATGACGGCACTGGAGTAGCAACCGGCAACCCAGTCATGCATTACGGCACTGATCTGCACACCGGCTCGATGCCCGATGAGTCTGATGTGCGTTATAACGTCACGTATGGTCCAGGCGGCTCGCGGATTGGAACCTGCCATGTGCCACCTCCGCAATCGGTGCTCTATGGAGTGCCAGTGGACAACACAACAGGAACTGCAACTGTTGATGCGGCCTCTATTGCGGCAGCGGTATGGAATGCACAGCGTTCAACATACTCAGCGAGCGGCACATTTGGTGCTGTTAGTGAGTGGTCTGGTGTGGGCGGCACAGCAGACTGGACGGATGTAGAAAAAGAACAGATCCGGCACCGCCTGGGGATTGATGGCCAAGCAACAGCGCCCACGTCAGCTACACCGTCGCTGCTTGGCGCGGCCGGATACACACAAACCCGCGCAGCTAAGATCGATAATCTCGATGCGACAGTTTCAAGCCGCTCAACACTCACAGCGGCCGACGTGTGGAGCTACACAAATCGCCAGCTCTCTGCGTTTAGCTTCAATGTGACGGTCGGCGGGTACGCAAGCGGCCAATCCCCCAGCGAACAGCTCCAAGCCGCTGGATATACAAGTACGCGTGCGGCACGCCTCGACAACCTGGATGTATCTGTGTCGTCGCGGCTGGCTGCTACGGCATACACTGCGCCAGACAACGCTGGTATTGCGGCCATCAAAGCCAAGACAGACCAGCTGGAATTCGTTGGCACAGACGTGAAAGCCACCTTGGATGGCGAACAGGTCATAGTAGCCACCAACCTCGATAAAACAGGCTACACACTAACCGCTGACTATGACCGAGCGAAAACCGCACTTGCCGTCAGCGAATACACAGCCCCAGACAACGCGAGCATTGCATCTATCAAGGATCAAACCGACAAACTGGCGTTCGCCGGAACCGGTCCGTATGACGTGAAGGCCACGCTGGACGGCGAGCAGGTAACAGTTGCAACGAACCTCGACAAGTTGGGATACTCCCTGACTTCTGATTACGATAGAGCAAAGAACGCGCTGTCCTACACAGAATACACCGCACCAGACAACGCAGGTATCGCCGCAATCAAA
>JAKOVF010000167.1 GCA_029782225.1 Chloroflexota bacterium
ATGATGGGCAGAGCGATTCTGCGTATATTGGGGAAGTACTCCGGGTCTTGATACAGCGCAATGAGTTTCCGAATCACAATGCCTCCGAAGGAGGCATTATAACGGACACAATGACCCTGACCGAAGTAAGAAGCGCGCTGGCGTTTTCATCTGTGCTCCAAAGGAGAACCAATGAAACGACTTCTCGCGTATGCTTTATTCCTCATCCTTTTGACTGCCTGCAGTGCACCGGTGACTCAGGTGGTCAGCCTGCCGACAGAAACTCCTGCACCGCTGCCCGCCACGCCGACCCCTGTCTCAGGACCCACCCGGATTTCCTCCGCTGCAACATCATCCGCCACTCCTGTGCAAGCGGGTGAGGGCGATGTTTTTAACCAGACGCGTATCACTATCCCGGCACCCAATTGTGACTCAGGCCCGACTCCCGCGGATCAGGAAGGCCCTTATTTCAAAGCAGGCAGCCCCGAGCGCCTTACGTTGATCGAAGCAGGAATGCAGGGCGAGCGGCTGGTTCTGGTCGGTTATGTCCTGGACCAGAACTGCCAGCCGATCCCCAATACCATGCTGGATTTCTGGCAGGCGAACGCCAGCGGTGAATACGATAACAATGGTTACACTCTACGCGGCCACCAATTCACAGACGAACAGGGACGCTACTACCTGGAGACGATCCTGCCTGGGCTCTATGCCAGCCGACCCATTGAGCATATCCATGTAAAGGTCCAGCCGCCGGGCGGAGAGAGCTTTACCACGCAACTCTATTTCCCTGAGCAGCCGATTCCCAATCAAACGATCACGCTGGAAGCACGCGAGGGGTATTATGTGGGCTATTTCAATTTTGTGATGGGGAAGCCGTAGGGCAGGGCAACTTGGGCTATTAATACTGGCAGGGCCGTCGAAACCGCGCTGGCCCTTACGGTTGCAGAATCCATAAGCGGCCGCCCAGGTCTGCGGCGCGATCCGATTCCGTGCAGGTATCGTTGATGGGCTTCAGGGTCAGCGTGTTCCCGTCGATCTCCCAGTGATATGTGCCAGGGTGGGTATGGCAAATCCCCACATCCATATTGAACACGATCTGATCGCCACTCACGGTATAAGAGCCCGTGTCCGCATCTCCAAGCCCCAACACGACCGTGCCCTGCGCATTAAACAGTATGTATTGGGTATAGAGCACGTGGTCAGGCTTGTAAGTGCCCACGGGGAATCCGCCGGGCCCAGTTACTGTGGGCTTCGGTGTCAGCGTGGCTGCGGGCGCGGCTGGTGCAGTACAAGCCCCCATCGCAATGCTCCCAAGAGTCAGAATTACGATCAACCAGTAAAACCTGCTGTTCATAGCCATTGTCCTTTCCGATAACTACTTGAGGTTTGACGGAAGATAGGTATTATATACCTTGTGTCGAGGGCATTCATCTTCGAGACCAATGGACTCCTCACGATCGCATCCCCGGTTACGAGCAAAGTGCGGACGATTACCCGTCTACTAATGGCATCTCACCAATCCCAACAGCGGTTGAAGTATTTGAGCCCGTATTAAATCTTGTTGAAGATTTCATCGTATGCCGTGTCAGCTTTTTGTTCCAGGTGCATTTCTTTTTCACTCTTGGGGGTTGTATCTTTTCATGGAGACAAATTGTAAGTCATGTTCAATGCAGGGGATAATTTCCTTATCATAATTGGCTCAACATCATGGATCGTTATCTCCGATGCGACGCTCGGCAAATCCTTGCTTCAAAAGCTTATACAGTCCTGTAAGGTCCAGAGCTGAATACTCCAATTCAATGAATCGGGCAGGTTGTTTTCTACCTTTGTACCCACTGGTGATTCACCGTAAATAACATCCCCGTCCCATGTCATATGCCCGCCCCAGCTAAACCAGCGTGACCACACATCTGAAACTGAGATTCCGACGTATAGCACGTCCCCCGATCCATTCTTCACTACATATAGACAATAGCCTTGATCTTGATAATTTTGCCGGTGAAAATCTTCAAATCTTATTTCGATCATCAGGCCCTCCATTATAAATGCTTCTCAAAAACCTCATAATAGGCTTTGTCCAACTCATCGTTTGACAGGTGGGTGTATCTTTGTGTGACCTGAATATTGGTGTGCCTCGCAAGTTCCTGTGCATATCGAAGGTTTCCTGTCCCGCGCAGGACCGAGGTGACGAAATAATGCCGAAAGGAATGGGGAGTGATCTTGCCAACCATTTCTCTTCCCAGGAACTGGGTCACTCGTTCCTTGACGATATTGCGTCCCGTAGTGGGGGTCATCGGTTTTACTTTTTTGCCTGCACCTTTATCATGTCGTGCGAAGAGGGGCAGGGCACTCAATTGTTTTCCTGAGTTTCCATCCACAGATGCTCTTTGTGACAAGTAATCTTTGATTGCTCGGATCGCGCGAGATGTAAAGCGGACAACTGCTTGCTTGTCGCCTTTGCCAATAATGATGGCACGTTGTTCATTCCAGTCAATGTCACCGCGGCGAAGTTTGCAGGCCTCGTGGACACGGAAACCAGTATCCGCTAATGTGAGTAGGAAGGCGCGATCTCGGTATGCGCGTAGTTTAATGCTTCCAGCCTCTTCATTGCTGGCAGGGGGAGTTAGGTTATCAACGTTTTCCACTTGTGACAGAAGATGTTCAATTTCATCCATTGGAAACTGTGGGAAGCGAATTCCAGGTCGGCGCGACCGTTGTCGTATAAGTATCCGCACGCGCGACTGGTTGACCTCGACTAATCGCTCCGAATCAATATACTCATAGAAACCCTTCGTAGCCTGCAAGTAAAGTTGCTCAGTGGCAGGTGAGTAGGACTTCAAATAGTCAGCAAGCGGAGAGATCAAATCCTCTGTAAGTTTTTCAACTGAAGTTGTTTCAGGTGGTAGCAACGTCTCAGAGAGGACAATACGAAATGTTTGAAGCGCATTTTTATAAGCCAGCATTGTATGCTTGCTTCGTGCAAGTTTCACCATATCCAGATACTTACTCATCGCTTCTGCAATGGTGGGAGAGCTTGAAGAGGGTTTCGCCATGTAGTCTATTATACGAATTTCTCTAGTGTTGTCAATGTTTTTGATAATAATACTTATCGAAAACATAATTAGCATTTTGGCCTTTTGTCTTGAATTTGCCTGAGGCTATTCTCCCCCTCCAGAATATCCAGAGATTACAAAGGGTGGATCGGTACAAAATGAGAGACGATCGCTGTCTTCACATCGAAGCTTCAAAAACCGCCCTCACAATGTTTTGAAAGAACGCTGAGGCTCCCCCTGCCCCACCTACCGTCTGGCCAACTTTCTTCTCGCGGCGACCGTCTTCGCCTTCTCCCGTGCGGCGCGGAGTTTGGCTTCTGCCAGCTCGCGCTTCGTGATCGTTCCAACCACGACCCAGTACACGGTCAGGAAAATGACGATGAGAGAAGTCACGGCATACAGGATCTTCGTGAATGGAAGTGCCGAGTCTGTGCCGGCGAACAATCCGTGCAAGGTGGCGGCCAGGTAGCCGAGCAGGCTCAGCACATGGATGCTGCGGAACGCCTGCGCCCCGATGAATTTGCGGATATAGAATGTGACGGTGACGATCAGGAGCACATAAAATCCCATGATGCCGAGTCCCACCCAGAAGGGACGATATGAATCGATGAACGGAATGAATATCTGCAGCAGGTTGAACGGCAGGAACTGGTCGAAAAGCAGCACGATCACATGCAGTGCTACGAAGCCCAGCCCGAGCAGGGAAAGAAATTCGTGGAAATCATAGGAGAACGTGGTCTCCAGCGCGGGGTGAAAGAACTTGCTGGGAATGACCAGGCCCCACACCATCGAAAGCCACAGCAGAAAATAGGAGGTCAATCCGGCCGCGCGGGTCACATACCACCAGGCCTGGACGCTGTCAATTGCAAAGAGCGACCGGACCGTGGAAATGCGGCCCGCCCAGAGCATGAGAATCGAGATGATAAAGAAGGCTCCCACCAGCCCCAGCAGAGAAATGAATTTCCAGGCTGTCCTGATGTCGTTGTTTGGATTTTTATCGAGCGAGGTATGTGTATTCATTCATGTATTCCATGTAACGGGCTGAGCCGCTCAGGTCTCCATCGGCATCAACTGCCAGATAAGTAAGCTCGGGGCGCAGGTCTCCCAGGCGCATGGCCACCTCATCCCCACCGATCAACAAAACCTTGGCATAGATCTCCGCCAGCGTGATGTCCGGCGCGATCACGGTGACGCTCAGCCACTTCGATTGGGCCGGTTCACCCGTGCGTGGATCGATCAGATGATGACGCGGCTGCCCGCCTTGAACCCAGCGTCGCTTTGCCGTGGACGACGTAGCCACCGCCTCTTCTCCGACCTGCAGAACGGCCACCGTTTGAGTGATATCGCGCGGGTCTTCGACTTCCACCTGCCAGTTCAGGACGCCCATGGGATAACCAATAAAGCGGATGTCTCCACCGGCGCTGACCGCGCACACACCTGAATAAGTGCTGAGCATGGACGCAGCCTTATCCACGATCCAGCCCTTGGCGATGCCGCCCAGGTCGACCTCCATGCGGCGCGGCAAACGGACGCGCTGCCGGGGCTGGTCAAATTCAATT
>JAKOVF010000175.1 GCA_029782225.1 Chloroflexota bacterium
GCCGGAATGGAGGACGCGCGGGCAGTAAGATCGCCCTGCTGGAGCTTTCCCACGACGCGCATGAGGTCATTAAGCGGATGGAGGAAAAGCGTCTCGCTGCCCCACCAGGCCAGTCCAAGAGCCATCACGAAGACAACACCCAATAAGGCTAATTTCCAGCCCAAAGCTTGCTGTGCCTGACTGTAGATTTCCTTCACCGGATAACCAAGGTGCAGCCAGGCAGCGGTCTGTGAACCCAGTCTCAGAGGGGCCATGGTATGGAGACGGGTGACGCCATCAATATCTGGAGCTTCCAATCCATTTTGCGCATTTTGAAGGGACCTGTACCACGGCGTCTGTGTCAGATTACCCCCGCCTGGGACCGTGGTGCCGTTTAGATAACGCTGGAGAATATCACCATTCACGCTGATCAGGGTGAGGGCCGCGCCCGGTGGCAGGGCGACTTCCTTCTGCCAGTCTTCCAACCACCGCAGTTCATAGCTGATGAATATGACTGTCTCGACCTTGCCGTCAAAGGAAAGCACGGGATAGGCAACACTCAAAGTAGGCAGCCCGGTGGATGGATTGACAGCATAATCTCCTATTGCCATATCCAACGATTGAATGGCGCGCCGGAAATGGGGCTCGTCTGCAATGTTTCTTTTTCCAACTACTGCGTTGATGGCACAATAGATGTTACCTTCGGCATCGCTCAAACCAACGTTGGTGGCGTCCGGAGCAAGCCGCTCATAAGCAAGATGCAGATCATTAAAAACCTGTGTGCAGTTGTCAGGAGTGCGCATGGCATTCACGCGCACCAGGTCAGAAAAGACCGTGCGCGATGTGTCGAGCAGTGTCGCAAAATTGCCCTGCGCGCGCACCACGATTAGCCCGGCCTCTCGTTTGCGGGCTGCAATGTCTTGCTGCAGGTCGTTCCACGCGCCATAAAGCTGTACAAGAAAAGCCGGTACAGCCACCAGCAAAACGAGCAAGAGCAGACGCCCGCGCGTGGATTGACGAAAAGGAAGCGTCATTGATCCCACCGTCCCTGCATCAGTGGTTGAGCCTTTTTCACAGCCTCAGCGAAGGCCTCGGCCGCACTGGCCTGGTTGTTCCAGATGCTGTCAATCGCCGGGCGCAACGCAACATCCAGCACCTCAGCGTAGTTGCGCAGGTAGTAAGACGGCAAAGGCATTGAATAATTGACTATATAATCGGTAAATGCGAGGCGCGTTTCGACAGGATGAACCGGGTTGTCGAGCCAGATATTCATCCTGGCCGGTTCAGTGTAATAGGACTTTTGCAGAGGCATCCACAGACCACGCGCAAATAGATCGACTGCTTCTGGATTGTTGTGGAACTTATAAAAGCGGATGGCAGCCTCTTCATTTTTGGTCGCTGCAAAGATGACTGTGGGCGATCCCAACACGACTGTGGCCGGTCTCGTGAACTTTGGCAGGACAGCCACTCCAAACCGCAGATCCTTGACGGAAGCATAATCCAGCAGACTCCAATGTCCGGAGATGTGCATGGCAAGATTACCAGTTTGAAGCATCGTCACATAACCCGGCAGGTTTTGATCCTGCACAGGTGTGGGTGCCACATGCTGAACCCACATCAAATCCGCCAGTTTTTGCATTGCCTCCGTCGCTTCAGGTGAATCGAGCAGCAGGCGCGTACCATCAGCATTGACCATCTGCCCGCCATTGCTGAAGATGAAAGGATAAAACGTCCAGCCCTCGTAAATCTTGTCAAATGCCACGCCATAGGTGCTGATCTTTTCAGGATCGAAACCATCCTCACCCGGGTGTCTTCCGTTGATATCGCTGGTTAGTTTTTGTGCCGCCGCCACGAACTCGTCCCAGGTCCACGCCCTGGCTGGATCAGAGGGCGGATAGGGGACATTTGCCTCATCAAACAATGCTTTGTTGTAGAACAACAGGGTTGCCTCGACGGCTGTGTTCACCCCGGCCACCTTTCCGGGGGCGTAGTAATAACGGCTGGCGAGCAGTGTGGTTGAGAGCAAAGGATCATTTTGGATCAAATCGGTCAGGTCGAGCAGCCTGCCTTCCTGGGCCCAGAGCGGGGCCTGTAAACCGGGTAAATATCCCACGTCCGGCGAATTTCCGTTTTGCATCATGGATGTGACCTGCGCAATATAACCCTCATAGGGAATCTGGATCGGTTCAACATCCACATCCGGATTGGCTTTTTCGAACGCGGCCACCATTTGTTCGATGGCAGCCTTCTCCATTTCAGAGCCCCAGTAAGTGAATCGCAAACGCGTCACAGGCTGGGTCGGTGCCTGGGCCAGGGTGGAGGCCTGGCAGGCAGTAAGCGCCAGTAGAAGAACCACGAGCACAATGCAGTTCAAACGATGCATGGTACGTTCTCCAGAAAAGCAGACAAGGATGGTAGGATTATTCTGGCTTGCACAAGCTTTTGACTAGCATCAAAAGCCGCACCTGTGGAGGGTGCGGCGATGATGTGTATACAAATATAAAAAGAGAATGCCAAAATATCGAGATCCATGGTTGGCATCGGCCTCAAAATATTCTAACATTCCAGGACGGTCTCTAACTACTAACATGCTTCCTAAATTTCAAGATAGATGTAACCCCGGAAAGCCCGTGAGCGGTGTGCCCGGTATGGAATTACGGGTAACAGGTAGTCAAACAAATTGGCACGCCTTGCCAGGAGGGCATTTGTCCTGCGAAAGTGCTCCCTGTACCTGTAAACTTGTACAAAAAGGAGAGAGTCATGAATCCTGAAACCGTCCTCTTTATTCACGGCTTATATATGACCCCTTTATGCTGGGAGGATTGGGTCAAACGCTTTGAAGCCAGAGGGTATCGTTGTCTCGCGCCGGCGTATCCCGGCCGAGACAGATCCATTCAGGCGTTGCAGACCCCGGATGCCGCGTTGGGGACGTTAACCCTAAGCGAGATCGTTGAACAGCTTGCCGGTCAAATCAAAACATTGGATGAAAGACCGGTCCTGATCGGACATTCGATGGGCGCGCTCATTACCCAGCTTCTACTCAACCGGGGCCTCGCCTCAGCCGCCATCGCAATTGATTCCGCACCCCCAACCGGCGTCTTCACGACCAGGTTTTCCTTTCTCAAGGCCAATTGGGGACACATCACGCCATTTGCGAATCAGGACTCTCCCGTCTTTATGACCTTCGAACGATTCCAATATGCTTTTGTGAATGACATGCCTGTGACTGAGCAGTGCGCAGCATTCGAGCGATATGTGGTGCCCGAATCGAGACATATTCCGCGCGAGTCGCTTCTTGGCGCCAACATTGATTTCAAAAAACCCCATGCGCCGCTTCTGATGATTGCCGGCGGCAACGACCACATCATCCCGGCGATACTCAATCAGACCAATTATCAAAGATACAAGGACGGGTCATCCGTCACTGAATTCAAGGAATTTCCGGGACGCAACCACTTTATCCTTGGGCAAAAGGGTTGGGAGGAAGTGGCAGACTATTGTATGGAGTGGATTGCCAGACAGAAGATATAGATTGATTCTGGTCTGTTATTGAGGAATCGATTGCCAGATCTGGACCCCGGCCCCGATGGCTGGCAAAGACAAATATCCATTTTGAACTGTGAGAATCTGTCCCGTAAAAATCTCCCGAAACGCAGTTCCATCCGGAATGCCGCCATCGCGCATGAATAATGGGCTGGCAGCGCGTCCGCCCGGGCCGCGATTGCCGATCACAAGGATTTGTTCTTCATCTGTATCGCGTAGGAACGCCAGAGCATTCTCTTCGGAAAGAAGAATTTGAAAGCCGCCATCTGCCAGCACTGACGATGTTCGACGCAGCCGAATCAGTTTTTGATAGAACGACCTCAGCTCAACATCCCATCTGCTAGAATCCCAGATCATGGGATCACGTGCGCCAAGTGAATCTTCGGCGCTCATTCCGATCTCATCTCCGTAGTAAACGCAGGGTACGCCAACATAGGTGAATAAAAAAGCTACGGCAAGTCGATTGCGCACTGAGTCTCCAGAAACAACGTGAGCAATGCGCGGCGTATCATGCGAGCCAAGCAAATTGAATTGCTGGCAGGCAATCATCCAGGGAATGGCGGCGCGGCTGGCTTGCCAGGTCGCGATCAGGGCCTCGGTAGGCCATGGAAATTCTGATTCGACCCGCCTCGGTTCCCCGTGCTGGCTGACCTGGAAGTGATCCAGCCAATACAGCAGCGGATTGGTGAACCCCGCGTAATTCATCGTCGCATCCAGGCGATCTCCCTGGAGTTGGGAACTGCTATCAAAAAAGTTTTCGCCCAATAGGTACGCCTGTGAGTTTTCTGATTTCACAGCCTGACGGATGCCTGTCCATACTTCGGCCTCGATGTGATCCTTGCCGTGACGGGCAAGCATGTTGGCAACATCCACACGCCAGCCATCAATGGCGTAAGGCTTCTTGAGCCAGCGGCGAAAGACCGAGTGGGGACCAGCATAGATCATGTCACGCAGGGATTGACTACGATAATTTAACTTGGGAAGGCTCTTCACACCCAACCAGGATTCATATTCATCAGGATGGTGATGAAAGATGAAATACTCGGCAGATGGCGCGCTCGAATCTGCCCGGGCGGCCTGGAACCATGGATGCATTACGCCGCAATGATTGGGGACAATATCAAGGATGAAACGCATCTCGCGTTCAGTCAAGGCGCGACGCAGGGACTCCAGCGCAATGTTGCCACCCAGATGCGAATCCACGTTCTCGTAATCCACCACGTCATAACGATGGTTGCTGTGAGCCGTGAAGACCGGGTTGAAGTAAATCGCATTGATGCCCA
Source organism: Chloroflexota bacterium (assembly GCA_029782225.1). GTDB lineage: Bacteria > Chloroflexota > Anaerolineae > Anaerolineales > Villigracilaceae > JAKOVF01. The sequence continues at coordinate 4,806 of JAKOVF010000175.1, forward strand.
GGTCTATCAGGTAATCAAGGTGCTGCTCCACCCCGGGCAGATCACCGCCGTAGAACTCGACCATCGCTTCCGGCCACTGACTCTGTGTCTCATCCCAATGTTTGGCCTTTGATTTTAGACCGCGATACTCGAATTCGCCATCGCGGACATTGCTTTCATGGTCGCCATCTGCAAAGCGGTCGGGAAAGATTTGATAGAAAACGCTCTTCCGAACCCAGGCCGGTGCATCATAATCGGCCAGAAGACGAAAATCATTTGCATCGGTGGGAATATGGCGCTGTAGACCCAGGCCGTTGTAGCACCAGGCTCCATCCCCGGTAAATAACAGGAAACGATAGCTGGTCACGGGCATGCTGAGGCGCAGAGATGCTTCCCACCAACGGCAGGCAGGGTTTGGCTGGGAGGTCGCGGGGAACATTTCCACGAAGGATTGCTCGCCATCAGGGCAAGTTCGTAAAAGCAGGCGTTCGATCGGCGCGTCCGCTGCCACCCGCAACCGAAGTGTAACCTCGTCGCCAATATGTAAAGCATCCGCGCCGTGGGGTCGAACATAACGGGCAGAGCCATCATGATGAATGGAGGAAAGATACGCCGGTTTCATACTTGACAATGTTTGGTGGTTTTCAAGGAAGGGCCAGTTTATCACAGCCACCGCAAGTCCTGGGCATGAGCCACATAACTCCTTTCTGCTGATAGTCTACACAACTGAGAAACACCTGCCGCACGCATGCTGTCGCAGGCGAAGGTATCCGGCAAATTGCCTTACAAACTTGTTACGAATGAAGTTCTCGGTTCCCGTAGTGCTAAAATAAGGACAAGCGCAGCCTAAATACGCTCTAACCGGGCGAGGAAGCGCTTTTCCCCTGTTTTGACTGCAAACAGACCCACCGGGCAAGGCAACGGCCGCATACAGATGGATAGAAATGGTTGTTCAAAAAAGCTTATCTTTTTTCCTGACTAAGTCGGCCTGGATAAGGTGGGGAATCATACTAGGTTTAACAATTGCCTACATTCTGCTATTCAGGCCGGCTGTCACCGCGTTCGGGCCGGCTGCGACGCCCCTGGTTGCGCTTCCGGTGATCGCAGCCGGCTGGTTTTTTGGGGTACCGGCAGGATTGATTTTCAGCATCCTTGCAGTGTCTCTTAATTACTTCCTCTTTGCCTCCATTGGGCATGCACAAGACAGCTGGCCTGGTCAGTACATCATTCCCGGGAATCTGATTCTGATTCTGACCGGTTTTATCGCTGGTGGTCTGCGTGGATGGGTGGACAGGCAGATTGGGACTCAAAATGTACTTCGGTCGCGGGAACGCTACTTTGCCTTGACGAATATTATGACCCAATCCGTCCTGGCCGGGAAAACGCCCGAAGATATCTATTTCCATCTGGCCAACCATCTCACCAATTTGTTTGAAGCCGACTATACGTACATTGCACAATGCGATTCGACGCGGTCCCAGATAAATTTCGTTTCCACTACTCTTCCTTCGAAAAAAATGGTGGAGAGTATTCCTCTGGCTTCTCCTGAAGCAGCCATGATTAAGTCCGTGGTCCAGAGTGGAAATGCGCTGACGCTAGACGACTTGTCAAATTCGCAATTTGAAGCCGTCCCCTCTTTTCTGAGGCAGAGTTCATACCAGACTCATTCCGTGCTTATCATTCCCCTCATCACCGGGGATTACGAATTTGGTGCCGCGCTCGTTGCATTTAGTTCTCCCCACCACTTTACGATGGAAGAGGTGACGCGCGCTGAATTAGTGGGCAAGAATGTTACGCTGGCCTTATCAAGCATCCATCAAAAGGAACAGATACAGAAAAGACTGAAGGAGGCAAATGCACTCGCCGAAGTCGCTCATGCACTCATCGGGACTGAACGGGTGGGCCTCCAGACAGTGCTTCAGTTCATTGTGGATTCTGCCAAAGATCTTATCAAAGGTGCGGATCGGGGGATCATCCACCTGTTGAATGAAGAGCAGGAACTCCTCATTGCCCAGGCCGTGGCCGGACCTGTTTCGCCGGGCAAGGGCGAATTCAAAATGCACTCCGGTGAAGGTGCAGCGGGACAGGCCCTTTCGAGTGGTGAGGCAATTAATATCGCAGATACCGAGCACGATCCACGATTTTTGCTTGGGGCAACGGCTCCCTCTTTTCGCTCACTCCTGGTTGTTCCCCTCCAGGCGGCCGGACAATCGATAGGAACGATCAGTGTCCTGAGTAACGAAACATACGCCTTCTCCACGGAGGATATGGAGATTCTAAAGGTTCTGGGGACGCAGGCCGCACTTGCCATTGAAAATGCCCGCTTATTCGAGACAACCCAGCAACGACTAAAAGAAGTGAATATCCTGTACCAGATCAGCCGTAGCCTGGCGGCCTCCCTGGATGCTGAGCAATTAATTGGGGATACAATTGTGCTTCTCCAAGAAATTTTTGACTATTACTATGTGCAAATCTATCTGGTCGATCCCGAAACCGGAAACCTGGTATTAAGGCACGGCAGCGGACGAATGGGGAATGAGCCTGTCCAGGAAAGACAGGAACTGTCTGCGGGGGATGGGATCGTCGGTCATGTCGCAGAGACCGGTGAAGCCTTTGTCACAAACAATGTGGAGAAGGTGGTGTTCTTCAAGCGCAACCCGCTGTTGCCCGAAACACAGTCTGAAATTGCAGTACCGATCAAGATCGACGAACAGGTGACCGGCGTGTTGGACATTCAACAAATACCGCCTCACCGGTTTTCCAATAGCGATTTGCAGCTCATGACCGCCATTGCCGATCAGCTTGCGGTAGTCCTTCAAAAGGCCCGGCTGTATAGCACTCTGCAAACTTCACTCCAGCAGGAGCAAATGGTCCGTTCCCAACTGATCCAGAGTGAAAGGCTGGCGCTTGTGGGTCGGCTGCTCGCCTCTGTGTCCCATGAACTCAATAATCCCCTGCAGGTCATCCAGAACGCATTATTCCTGCTTAAAGAGGAAACCAATCTCTCCGACCAGGGAAAGCAGGATCTGGATGTCATCCTGGCCGAGGCGGAACGCATGGCTGCGATGATCGAGCGCTTGCGTAGTGCATACCGTCCCCTGCGCGTGAAGGATTTCCGGCCGGTTGCACTCAATGGTCTCATTGAGGATGTGCACACATTGATCACCACTCACATGCGCCATAAGGAGATCGCCTTCGAGTTCATCCCCGAGACTGACCTGCCGGATGTTTTGGGACTGCCTGACCAGCTCCGCCAGGTGGTGCTTAATCTATTCCTAAATGCCATTGAGGTGATGGAGCCGGGCGGCTGTATCACTGTCCAGACCCAGAGCCTGCCACAGCAAAACGAGATTCTATTTACTGTACAGGATACCGGTCCAGGCATTGACCCGGAGATCATGCCGCGCATTTTTGACGCCTTCATCACCAGCAAACACACAGGCACCGGCCTTGGGCTTACCATTACACACGATATTATCGAACAGCACCATGGCCGCATCGAGGCCGAAAACGCTCCGAGAAGGGGAGCTATCTTCAAGGTTTGGCTTCCTGCTGGCGAACGAGGTGGCGCATGAATTCCGGCGGCCGCGTCCTGATCATTGATGATGAAATAAGTCTGCGCCAGACGATGGCTCGCATTCTCCAACGTGGAGGGTACGAAGTCACAACCGCGGCAAACGGAAAGGAGGGGCTCGCCATGGTCTCCGAGCATCCTTTCGATTTGTTGTATCTTGACATCCGTATGCCCGACATCAGCGGATTGGAACTGCTGCAAACCATCCATGCAAAATTCCCTGAACTGCCAGTCGTTCTCTTTACGGCGCAGCCAGATGTGAATTCGGCGGTCGAGGCGCTAAGGCGCGGGGCAACGGATTATCTATTGAAGCCTCTCAAACCTCAGACTGTGCTTGACCGCACACAGGCAATCCTTGCCAGCAAAGAGAAAGAGCGGCGCAAACGCGAACTTCAGCGGCAGATTGAGGCTCTGCGGGCCGAGTTGAATGCGCTTGAAAGCCCGGAGGGCGAGACTGCTGATTCGACGCCTCAACAGTTCTTGGCTTCGGATGATCGTTTTCTGAAATGCGGCGGGCTCATCCTGGACCTGCATACACACCGCGTGACGATGAATGGACGCGCCGTCAATCTTCCTCCAACTTCCTTCGATTATCTGCTGGTGCTTGCGCGTCACGCTCCCAACGTCGTGGACTATCAGACTCTAGTCTCGGAAGCGCAGGGCTATGAGACAGATCCGCATGAGGCGCAGGAGTTGACCAAATGGCATGTCCATCATATTCGGCAGGTCATTGAGCCGGATACGCGTAATCCGATCTACATTATTAACGTGCGTGGAACGGGATATCGATTCGTAATGGCCTAAATACGCCGTCGAAGTCCTGTGCCAAAGGGGATAAATAATACAAGATTTGGCGGCTTTTTACTAACTTTTTCCAACTTTGCCCAATATACCCCATCGTTGCGTTGAGCAAGTTCAGGCAAAATGGTTGCATGAACCAGATCCATTCTGCGTCACAACCTGCCAGAGTCCTTGTCGTGGATGATCATCCCAATACTGCGAACATGCTGGCGCGCGCCATCGCTCAACTGGGTCCGAAAGTGGAGGTGGTTTCAGCGACCAGCGGCCGTCAGGCATTGGATTGTGTGAAGGATGGGGCAGTGGATATTTTGATTACCGACATGATCATGCCGGAGATGACCGGGTTGGAATTGATCGAGGAACTGCAAAAGCACCCGGCTGGACGCCCAACGTTTTCCTTTCTCGTCACTGCCTATGATGTGCCCGGGCTGAAGATCACAGCGCGCCGCCTCAATGTCAAAGAGGTCCTGCTGAAGCCCATCCACCCGCAGAGGATCTGTCAGATCGTGAGCAGCGCCCTGGATGAGATGGATCGGGCCAAGCCCTCGAGCGAAGACCTCGGGACCCAAAAACGATTCAATATTCTGATTGCAGATGATAAGCCTGACAATATCACCTTATTGTCACGCTACATTGAGAGTGAAGGACTTGGCTACATCACGGCCAGAGATGGTCTGGAAACACTCGAAAAAGTGCGCAGCCAATGCCCCGACCTGGTCCTGCTCGATATCAACATGCCGTACAAGGATGGTTTCGAAGTTCTGCAGGAAGTCCGTGCCGATCCTGCAACGCAGCACATCCCTGTCATTATTCTTACCGCAGCGCGGCTGGATGCCGCAGAAATTCAATATGGGCTAAATCTGGGCGCGGATGATTATGTCACCAAGCCTTTTGATCGCCGCGAGTTACTCGCACGGATCCGGACGAAACTGAGGGTGAAGGAGGCCGAAGACGTCATCCGCCGCCGCAACCGCGAACTTAATCTATTGCCTGAGATTGGAAGGGCATTAAGCGCCAGACTGAACATTGAAGAACTGACAACCATTCTCCTTAAGCGAACAGCCGAGACACTGGGCGCGATGCTGGGATACGTGATCATTTTTGGTTCCGGAAAAATATATCAAAAAGTATATCGACTCTCGGCAGCTGCTCCCACTTCAGCCGAGGGAGAAAAATACTCGCTTCCCGATGGACTGCTCGAGGCCATCAACAGCAATCCTCACGGGCTGATTGTTGATGACATATCCAAGGACCCTCTCTGGCAGGGGACAACCGATCAGCTTTCACGGTCGGCCGTGGTCGTTCCCATGTTCGGCAGCAACCACCTGCTAGGAATACTGGTTCTGACGAATGAACAGCCAAATTACTTTAACCTAGAGCACCTGCTGCTTTTGCAGGCGATCACCAGTCAGGCCAGCATCGGCGTGGAAAATGCCCAGCTTTATGCGAGCCTGCAGCGCGAACAACAGCACTTATCTGCGGTCCTGCGCAATGCTGCAGATGCAATTCTCCTGTTCGACGCGACCGGATGTTTGTCTCTGATCAACCCTGCTGGAGAAAAACTTTTCACTGACTATGAAGCGAAACTCGGGAAACAGCTCACCGTGGGGGCCGGATACGACTCCTTCCTGCAATTGATCGATCAAGCACGACTTTCGAACGCCTCCTTCTCAGGGGAAGTGGCGTGGCCCGATAAACGCGTTTTCTCGGCTTCGATCACCCCCGTTCAAGAAGGCGGATATGTTGCGGTTCTGCACGATGTGTCCCGCTTCAAAGAGCTTGAAAAAGTGAAGGACGAGTTTATCGCAATTGCTTCGCATGACCTGAAGAATCCGATTGCTGCAATCAGCGGATTCAGCCAGCTTCTCAAACAGGCAGGTCCTCTCAATGAGATGCAGAATGACTTTGTTCAGCGGATTCAGAAAGCCAGTTCAAATATGAGCGAACTGGTACAGAACATAGTGGACCTGGCAAGGATCGATCTCGGCGCGGAAACCAAGAAGGATCAGGTGGGTCTTTCCGATTTGCTGCGGGAACTTGCTGACGAATTCAAGCCCCAGGCGCAGGTTAAAAAGCATTCGCTCACAATTGAGGAAATAGAGTCGGAAGTACGAGTCGCCGGCGACGCGCAGCAACTCCGTCAGGCGCTGCGAAATCTGATTGGAAACGCCATCAAATACACACCGGACGGAGGCGTCATTACGCTTTCGCTGAAACTTGAAGCAAACCGCGCCCATATCAGCGTCAGAGACACGGGCTATGGCATTCCACCTTCTGAGATCCCGCATGTCTTCGATCGTTTTTATCGTGTGCAGAATAACGGACATGACCACATCGAAGGCAATGGGCTGGGTCTGGCAATCGTTAAATCAATTATTGAGCAGCATGGCGGGCAGGTTGCCTTGGAAAGTGAAGCGGGGAAAGGTTCCTGTTTCAGCGTTTTATTGCCTCTTATGCAGCAAAGTACTGTCCCTGTCCATGAATTGAATTGTTCAAATCCAGGTTCTGGCCATGACTTCCGGCAGTTGGACAACGACGAGAAGTCCGGATTCCATATTTCTATGGAAAGCACCAAATAGGAGAAACCATGAAATTCAAGTTCTTATCTGCGATCCTGCTTATCAGCCTATTGTTCGCCCTTGTAGGCTGCACGGGGATATCGACACCCGCGCCTGTGGCATCGCCCACCGAAGCTCCCGCTCCCGCGGACAAACCTTTCCGCGTGGCCGTCATCATGCCGAGTGCCGTCAATGATTTTGCCTTTAGTCAGAGTATGTATGATGCGCTTGTCCGTGTTCAGAATGAAATGGGCGGCCCCCAAAAAATGGACTTTGTATATTCCCAGGATATGTTTGTGCTGGATGATGCCACCACTGCCATCCGAATTTATGCCTCACGCGGTTACGATCTTGTGATCGCACATGGCTCGCAATACGGACTATCCATACAGGAGATTGCGCCCCAGTTTCCAAAAACCAGTTTCGCATGGGGCACCACTGTAGATACATTCAACATGCCGAACGTATTTGCCTATCAGGCGGCTGCCGAGGAAGGTGGCTATGTCAACGGAGTGCTGGCTGCTGCTCTCACGAAGAACAAGATGATCGGTGTGATTGGCCCTCTCGAGGTCGGTGATGCACGACTGTATGTGGATGGCTTCAAAGCTGGCGTAGTGGCAACCAATCCTGAAATCCAGGTGGATGTAAATTACATAGGTTCCTTTTCCGATGTGGTTAAAGCATCTGAGGCCGCAAGCAGCTACATTTCGCAGGGAACGGATATCCTGACCGGGACTGCCCAGATGGTGGTTGGTGCGACCAATAAGGCGAAAGACAGCGATGTCCTGTGGTTTGGCACTCAATCCAATCAGTCTGCTTTGGCGCCCAAGATCACAGTTGCCAGCCAGGTCTATCACTGGGAAGTGGTCCTCAAAGAAATCATTGCCAAGGTCCAGGCTGGCACACTGGGTGGCAAGACCTTCACAATCAGCCTTGCCAATGGCGGTGAGGTGATTGAGTACAACGCGGAATATGCCCTCCCTGCTGAAGTGAAGGCCCTGGGTGATGCAGCCGTACAGCAGATCGTAAGCGGTAGTGTCACCGTTACGATGCCCTAAGGGTTAGCGCGGCATGTCATCCTATGACAACCTGCAGCCCATACTTGGAAGAAACACCTTACCTTTAGTATGCACATGTTTTTTTACATCGGCTAGATATCGCCCGGGCTCATGTAAATCGTCGCAACGCTTGATTCGATCGGAGTGATTGACTATGACTACTATCAATACGCCAATAAAAAAGGTACGACGTGCTGAAAAGCGCAGAGATGGTATGAGATTTTCCATTCGAACAAAAATCACCTTTTGGGTTGGCTTTTGTATCGCGCTGGTGGCACTGATCCTGATTGGATATTCAGTGATTACCCTTCGCCAAATGTCAATCGACAATGCGACGAAAGAAGCCAGTACCCTTGCAGACGCACAAGTCGGCCTCGTACAAAACCAACTCAATCTGCCGCTATTCACCGCGCGCGCAATGGCACAATTCCTTTCCACGACCAAGGATCCGGGTAACCCGATATCGTTGACGCGCGATCAAGTGAATGGAATGCTCAGGACCCTATTAATTAATAATCCCTCATTCCTGGGGACCTACACTCTTTGGGAACCCAATGAATTTGACGGGCAAGATCCTACCTATGCAGGGGCAGTGGCCCACGATGATACCGGGCGCTTCATTCCTTATTGGGTAAGGGGCGATGACGGGATTATCCATGTGGAGGCACTGGCACAATATGAAACGCCTGGAGTAGGGGATTGGTACCTCCTGCCTCGTAGTACCAAAAAGGAAGTTACTCTTGCCCCGCTGATCTACCCCATCCAGGGCAAGGATGTGGTGATGGCCTCCTTCGTTGTACCTGTTATTCAGAACAATAAATTCTATGGGATTGCCGGTGTTGATGCGCCGATTGGCTTTGTGCAACAGATCGTGGATAACGTCAATTTATATGACGGTACGACCAACGCCGTTCTATTTTCAGACACAGGCACATTGATTGCTGTCCGCCAGCAGCCGGAACTGACAAACCAGCCTGCGAACCTGATCTATCCAGATTTTGACAAAATACAACCCGCCCTGGGTTCGGCCTTTACCAGATTAAGCGCTGACGGCAAATACCTGCAGATCTTTTCGCCAATTGCAGTTGGCGACACTGGAACACACTGGGTGATCGGGCTGATCATTCCGTTTGAAAAAATCACCGCTCCGGCAACCACTGCCGCTGTTCGTCAGGTCAGTATTAGTACGGCACTCATTCTGCTTGCCCTGGCTTTCCTCTGGTTCCTGGCAGGTCAGATCGTCCACCCCATCCAAGTTTTGACGGACGCGGCCCAGGCTGTTTCTGAGGGCAAATGGAGCGTAACTGCGGAAGTGCATAGTCATGACGAGGCGGAGGTGCTGGCAAATACATTCAACTTGATGACGGCTCAACTGCAGGATCTTTTTAGCACACTCGAACAACGCGTGGCGGATCGCACCAAAGCTCTCGCTACTTCCAGTGAAGTTAGCCGGCGACTCTCCACAATCGTTGACCAGAAATTGCTGGTAGGGGAAGTGGTCGAGCAGGTGAAGAACGCTTTCAACTACTACCACGCCCACATTTATTTTTACAATGAGACAAAAGATGAGTTGATCATGGCTGGTGGTACGGGCGAAGCGGGTCAAACCCTGCTCGCCAAGGGACACAGAATCCTGCGGGGACACGGCCTGGTAGGGCGTGCAGCCGATACGAATACTCCAATTCTTGTATCCGATACCTCCCAAAACCCGGATTGGCTTCCCAATCCATTACTCCCAGAGACTCGATCTGAAGCAGCTATTCCGATCTCCATCGGAGATGATGTACTGGGCGTGCTGGATGTGCAGCACAACATTACCAATGGCCTGAAACAGGATGATGTGGACCTGCTGCAATCCATTTCCAACCAGGTCGCGATTGCGCTTCAAAATATCCATTCTGCGGAGGCTGTGGCCAAACGTGCGACCGAACTGCAAACCGTAGCCACCATTAGCACAGCGGCTGCCACAATTAGTGACGTACAGAAAATGCTCGAGACGGTCGTTCATTTGACCCAACGTCGGTTTGATCTGTATCACGCTCACGTTTTCATCTACAACGAAAGTACGACCGAGTTGAAAATTGCCGCCTGCGGTTGGAAAGCCGGCGATGAACATGAAGGTACCCACGGCACTGCCCATTTCTCTTTATCGCAGGAACAATCGCTGGTGGCCCGTGCTGGTCGCACAAGGCAGGCTGTGATTGTCAATGATGTGCACAATGAACCGGGCTGGCTGCCCAATCCACTCCTCCCGGATACTGCATCAGAAATGGCAGTGCCGCTGGTTGTGGGTGATCAACTCCTCGGCGTTCTGGATGTGCAATCGGATCATCTCAACGCTTTCACCGAGGAAGATGCCAGCATCCAGACCACACTTGCATCCCAGGTAGCCACGGCCCTCCAAAATGCGCGTTCCTTTGCACGGGCCCAACAACAGGCCGAACGCGAGGCGATGTTGAACACGATCAGTCAGAAGATCCAGAGCGCAACCACCGTGGAAGGTGCATTGCAAACCGCAGCGCGCGAGCTGGGACATGCGCTGGGGATGCGCCAGACACTGGTCGCGCTCGATCCTGATGCGTTCATTGCCGATCGTAAGCAATAACTCGCACTTCTTCAGAGAATGAACGGAGCTCCACATGATTAAACAACTAGGTCACCTGCATATACGCCAGTCTAGGACCGGGAATCGAGGGCTTGCCAGAAGAATCCTGCTCCCGGTGCTACTCATCTTTTCACTGTTAATGGCTGCCTTCTTCATTTACAGCTACTTGACTAACCAGGCAGACAATCGAGCACGCGAAATCGAAAATAGCCAACAGGCCGAAAAGTTCTTTAATTCTGAACTCAAACGACTGAGTGATTTTGCGCTGGGTCTCGCCATTGAAGCCGCGAACAACCCTGACATCGAGGCCGCATTTGCAGCACAGGACCGTGTCAAATTGCAGGACTTGACACTTAATAGCTATCGTGCCCTTGATGAACAGTTCAACATTCCACAATACCAGTATCACCTGCCTCCTGCCACTTCCTTCCTGCGTCTGCACAGTCCCGATAAATATGGCGATGACCTCTCAACATTCCGCTTCACCGTGCTTCAGGTCAATGCAACCCAAAAGCCTGTTGTTGGACTGGAAGTTGGACGCGGTGGTTTAGGATTGCGCGGTATCGAACCGGTCTTTTTCGAAGGGCGCCACATTGGGAGCGTCGAATTCGGACTGAATATCGATGAGGCGCTGGTAACCAACCTGAAGAAGGAATACGGAAATGACTGGCGCATCATCCTGACGCGCGATGCTATGTCTCTTGCCACCCTGGAAGATATCGCAGCGTTGCAGGAAGGTCCTGCACCAGACCTGCTGGTTCTGGCATCGACAATCCAGGGTGTGTATCCAGATGCAGAGACATACAAAAATGTGCTAAACGGGGAAAAGCTGATTAATCAGGTGAAGGGAAGTGAGAATCGCACCTACAGTGTTACTACAATGCCTTTGCGCGACTACTCAGGCAAGACGATTGGTGCCGTTGAAATTATCTTCGATGAGACAAGCGCCATTCAGGCACAGACCAGACGCATCCTGTACGTTTTTCTGGCCGGCCTGCTGACACTGGTTTTTGGTTCCTTCAGTCTTGTGACGGTGACGAATCGTTCACTCCGCCCGTTGGAATCGCTGACCAATGCCGCCGAGGCTATTCGGCAGGGGAATCTGAATCAACAAGTTACTGTCACAAGTCAGGATGAGATCGGCACCCTTGCAACCGCATTCAACAGCATGACGGGCCAGCTACGCGACCTCATTAATTCGTTGGAACAACGCGTAACAGACCGTACTAAAGCGCTGGCTACTTCTAATGAGGTCAGCCGGCGTCTATCCACTGCCACCAGCCCGCGTCAACTTGCGGTGGAAGTGGTGGAACAGGTGCAATCCGCTTTCGAGTACTACCACGCGCACATCTATTTCTTGGACGAGGCAACCGGAGACCTTGTCATGGCAGGTGGTACGGGCGAAGCCGGAGCGGCGATGCTGGCGCGCGGCCACAGTGTCCCGAAAGGACGCGGTCTGGTGGGACGGGCAGCCGAAACCAATCTCCCGGTGCTCGTGCCGGACGTTTCTCAGGCCGATGGCTGGCTTGCCAATCCTCTGCTCCCGGACACCAGGTCTGAAGTGGCCGTTCCAATCTCATCTGGCAAACAAGTACTTGGCGTTCTGGATGTGCAGCAGAACGTAGTCAACGGCCTGAGTGAACTGGATGTTGAACTTCTCCAATCTCTTGCGGGTCAGGTAGCCATCTCCCTGCAGAATACACGTTCATTTGAGGAATCCCGAACCAAGGCCGAACTGGAATCGCTGGCAAATACGATTGGCCAAAAGATACAGAAGACCTCCTCCGTTGAAGAGACCCTGCAAACCGCCATTCGTGAAATCGGGTTGGCACTGGGTGCAGCGCGTGTCAGTGCAAACATTGCTGCTCGAAGCGATGGCAGTTTCAACGGCAGCCGGAACTGAGCAAGGAGAGTACTAAATGGATAAAAATTCTATGCGCCGTCCTGAAGTGACATCACCGGAGGCTCGCAACGCCCTCCGCATTAGCCTGATTGCCCTCCCGGCCACCGTCATCACTGCATCATTTTACCTGTATCTGGCATTGACACTCCACGCCTGGCAACTCTATGCCTGGAGTGCAGATATTTGGGTCCTGGCCCTTGCCGTGCTCATCAGCTGGGTCATGATCCGCCGGGGCCAAATGGTACGAGGCGTGTGGCTGATCCTGGCAGCGATACAAGCGACCTTTATCGGCGCAGTAGCCCTGATTGAAGGGACCGGCCTGCTCTTTGGAATCAGCATCGGTGCATTGGTTGCCGTCATTGCAGGTCAAACTCTATCTGCAAAATCGGCCAGTCGGGCCACGATTCTCGGACTGGTCAGCGGCGTGCTAGCCGTGTTATTGGATCAATTCCTGCCAGCTTATCGCTTGCCGCAGCCCGAACAGACCCGCGTGGTCGTGCCCATTATTCTGGCCGTTGTAATCCTGCTCTTCGGATATGTTACGATGCGCCAGTTCCGTAATTACTCGCTGCGCTCCAAGATGATTATTTCGTTCGTGGCAATTACTCTGGTTTCTATTTCCATCATTGGATTGATCTCCAACAGCATCTTCAGCAAGCGTAGCAATGAGCAGGTGGGAACAAACCTTTCAGCAGTTACACAGTCAGTGGCACGCGAGATCGCGCAGTTTGTAGATGACGACATTAATACGCTTTCTTCACTATCGCTCAATAAGTTCATCCAGGATACGGTGACCACCGCGAACGTCGCTGGTACATCCAATCAGTCCGCACTGGATCGTCTTGACCAGCAGTGGATCAATGCCGCCGACAATGATCCGCTGATCACAGGGGTCCTGAAGAACGAATTGGCGGACGATCTGGTGGAGTTTCAGTCGAAATTCCCCGATTTTCTCGAGACCTTCGTTACAGACCGTTACGGAGCAATCATCGCCTCCACCAACCGCACATCGGATTACTATCAAGCTGATGAGGATTGGTGGCAGGCTACCTGGAAGGCGGGGACAGGTGGAGTTTATGCCAGCCAGGTGACCTTTGACGAAAGTGTCAATGCGTATGTGATTGACATTGCGGTACCTGTATACAGGCATAACAGTTCAGCACCCATCGGCGTGCTCCGGTCTACGATCAACATTAACGCATTTTCAACCCTGACCGCATCGATTGAACTTGGAAAGACCGGTCGCGCCGAGTTGGCGTTTCCGGATAATCAATATATAGATCCTGATGGGGAAGGTCTGACAAAGCTGACGTCAGAAGAAGTGTCTCGACTGGCGAGTTTGCCCGCAACCTATGGACAAATGACTTTTGAAGGTAATCCTTCCCTAGTCAGCCGGTCATTGGTCTCGGCGCCTTTTTCCAAGCACAACGACATGATCAAGCAGCTTGGCTGGACAGTGATCGTACATCAAAGCATTTCAGAGGCACAACAGTCTGTGCTTGCAACGACCCGTACGATCAGCCTGGCCGCCATCCTGCTGGCTGTTGTAATTTCCATCCTTGCTCAATTCCTTGCGCAATTTCTGGTTGGCCCGATCGCCCGTCTTACTGCAGTGGCCAATCAGGTCTCTGGTGGGGACCTAAAGGCACAGGCAAAAGTGGAAGCGACTGACGAAATTGGAGCCCTGGCGACAGCATTCAACAAAATGACGTCCCAACTGCGAGACTTCATCGCCAGCCTGGAGAGTCGTGTGGCTGAGCGTACCAGCAGCCTGGTGCTTGCCGCCAATGTTGGTCGGTCAGTTTCACAGGTGCGAGAACTGCACCTCATGCTGAAGGATGCAACGGAACTGATTCGTTCGCAATTTGACCTGTACTACGCACAGGTTTACCTGCTCAATCCAACCGCCAATACTCTGGTCCTCGAAGCAGGTACCGGCTCTGTGGGTGCGGAATTGGTTGGTCGGGGTCACCGACTACCGCTGAACACAGCCTCGATCAACGGTCGCGCTGCCCTGGAAAAACGCTCGGTCGTGATCTCCGACACCTCCACCAGTAAAACCTTCCGCCCCAATCCTCTTCTGCCGAATACCAGGTCTGAGATGGCTGTGCCACTCATGGTAGGCGAGAAAGTGGTGGGTGTGCTCGATCTACAAAGCGAACAGCCTGAGGCCCTGAGTCAGGATATCCTTCCCGCCTTTGAAGCTCTGGCCGGACAACTGGCGATCGCGGTCCAGAACGCAAATCTTCTGGCTGAGGCCGAGCAAGCCCGCGCGGAAGTGGAAACACAGGCCCGACGCCTGGTACGCAAGAACTGGGAAGAGTACCTCGATGCGATTCATAAACCAGAAGCGACAGGCTTCCTCTTCGAAGGCGATAAAATCATCCCACTTGCGGATGCCACCGACATTGCGCCGCAGGCCGAAGCTAAAGCCATTGAGGCTCCCATTTCAATCACCGGCGAGGAACTTGGCAGTTTGATCGTTGAGATGAATGCACAGGATGTGACGCCGCAAAATGCTGAGCTGGTTAACATCATCGCCCGTCAGGTCGCACAACAGATCGAAAACCTGCGCCTGCTGGAAAGCGCTGAGCGTTACCGGTCTGAAGCAGAGCAGGCTGCACACCGTTTGACGCGTGAGGGCTGGAAGGGCTACATCGAAGCTCAGAATCGGGAACTCGGTTACATGTACGATCTGAAGGAAATCGTCCCTGTGGATGGAGAGCTTAGGATAGGTGAAGCGGCCCTCACTTTACCGCTCAAGGTTCACGACGAGGCCGTGGGCAGACTTGCCGTGATGGGGATCGAACCGGAAGATGAACATGCAAAGGAATTGGCCGAGGTGGTTGCTGAACGCCTGAGTGCACATATCGAAAACCTGCGCTTATATGATCAGTCGCAGTCCGCGCTGGTGCAATCAGAGAGATTGTTCAATGCCAGCCGCCGCCTGACACAGGCGACCAACCTGCAGGAACTCATGACAGAGACCGTTACATCGCTCGGTATTTCGGAAGTAAACCGCGGTCTCCTTGCAACTTTTGACTATGATGAAGAGGGAGAGATCGAGCGGCTGAATATCATTGCCAACTGGTGGAATGGGACCGGACACGAGGTCACGCCGATCGGGACACGTTATCCGCTGGAAGTCATCCGCGTCATGCCCATGTTCATCAGCCCCACCCCGGTCTTTTTCAATGACACGCTCCATGATGAACGTGTGGATGCGACCACCATGCAGCTTGTCCAACGGCTGAACCTGCGCGCGGTTGCCGTCCTGCCGCTGCACCTGGGAACGCGCCAGATTGGCGCAGTGATCCTGGAGGCCGAAGGACCGCACAGCTTTACGCAGGATGAAATGCGTCTGTTCGCCGCACTGGCGCCGCAGATCGCCACCGTGGTGGAGAATCGACGACAGTTCGAGCAGACGCAGAAACAGGCTGAGCGCGAGTCCATGTTGAACGCCATCAACCAGAAGATCCAGAGCGCAACCACAGTGGAGGCTGTGCTTCAAATTGCTGCCCGCGAACTCGGTCACGCCCTGGGCGCGCCGCTTACGATTGCCCAACTGGGTATGAAAGAGCCTAGTGACAACGGTGCAAACCTTAACTGATCGGATGGGTCACATGTGTATTTCACATCCCAAAATAAGTGGACGGGTTCGCTCCAGGAGAAATTGAATGATGCTCAGGGAAAAATATCGCCAGCGGCTTGATGCGCTGTTCTCCGATATGGAACGCCTTGCAACCGATCTTGCCGGGCATACCCCGGCCGTATGTCGTGAGCTGGATGAATTGCGGGCGCGCCTCTGTGAATTGGAAACTGAATTTTCAGAGAGTGAGAAACGCGCCTGCATTCCGGATAGCGAACCACCCGCGCGAAACAACCATCCGGCGCGGCCGGCCGCCCCGCTCCTTTACGAGAAGGAACGGGTAGGCTACATCTATGGCGGGGATGGAGTCAAACCACTCGATACCTTACCCTCCGCACTGCACAGGACAAAAGATACAGTTGCGGCACCATTGACAGCCAGCGGCCAAACGATTGGAAAAGTGCACGTCGAACCGGCGCCCGAACGCCCGTGGACCAGCGATGAAGACGGCCTGCTCGAGGCTGTTGCACAGCAGGCCTCGCTCCAGATCCAGAACCTGCGTCTGCTCGAGGCAACGGAACGGTCACGCTCTGAGGCAGAAGCAGCCACCCGTCGCTTTACGCACGAAAACTGGGCATCCTATCTGGATGCCATTCACCAGAGTGAGCGCGTCGGTTACGCCTATGACCAGGCCGCGGTTACGCCCTATATCGAGCGGGCTCACGCTGACGGTGGCTTTGTGGAGTCCGTGCAGGTCATGGATGAGCAGGTTGGGACGCTGTACTTGAAACCAGATCCAACCCATCCTTTGACAAACGATGACAAAGCCCTGGTGAGCGCGATCGCGCAACAAATCGCGCAACAGGTCGAGAATCTGCGCCTGCTGGCCGATGCCACCCGCGCCCGTGCCGAGGCCGAACAGGCCACACGCCTCCTCACCCGCCAAAACTGGGAGACCTTCACCCAGCAGAAGGAGGGTGTCATTGGCTTCGTGTATGATTCCAATAAAGTCTCCCCGCTTGAGGAAGAAACACTTGCCCGGGATATTGCCCTGCAACAACCGCTTGTCGTGCGCGGCGAATCCATTGGGCAGCTCGCGGTGGCCGGTATTCAAGATATCTCAGAGGAGGCCAGAGGCCTTGCCGCCTCCATTGCAGCCCAGGCAAGTATCCACCTTGAGGCCCTGCGCCTTACGGAAGAACTCCAGAAACGCGCAGAGGAACTGAAGAGGCTGGACCGGCTTAAATCCGATTTTCTTGCCAATATGTCGCATGAACTGCGAACGCCGCTTAACTCCATCCTTGGTTTTGCAGATGTCATGCTGGAGGAGTTGGACGGGCCTCTGACAGAGAACATGAACACCGACCTGGGTCTCATCCGCAAGAATGGACAGCACCTGCTCCACCTGATCAACGACGTGCTGGATATGGCAAAGATCGAAGCGGGGCGCATGAACCTGAACCTCGAGAAGTTCAAGATCTGCGAAGTGCTCGAGGAGGTCACGAGCTTTACATCCACGCTGGCCAGCGAGAAAAACCTCGCCCTCTTCATCGAGACGGATTCCGACCAGAATGTGGAGATTTTTGCAGACCATACTCGCATTCGCCAGGTCATGATCAACCTTATCAACAATTCGATCAAGTTTACGGAGACGGGCAAGGTCTCCATCAAAGCCGCCCGGATCACTGATGAACACATTCTGATCACTGTCAAAGATACCGGTATTGGTATTCCCGCAGATAAGCTCGATGCCGTATTCCAGGAATTTACCCAGGTTGACTCATCCGCAACCCGCAAAGTGGGCGGCACGGGTCTGGGTTTGCCCATCAGCCGCCGGCTGGTTCAAATGCACGGCGGACGCCTGTGGGCCGAAAGCACTGGCGTCGCGGGCGAAGGTTCCACCTTCTTTGTGGAATTGCCGGTCGAGGCAAAACTCGCCGAGCCTGCAGAAAAGACAGAAAAATAATGGCCACACCCCGATACCTCGAATGCAATCTCTGTGGCAACCAACAGCCTTATGAGCCGTTTGTTCCGGCCATTTGCAGGAAATGCGATTCGCAGTGGCTGGAAGCGCGCTACGATTACGAAGCCTTCAAGCGCGAGGTCCTGCGCGGACTTCCCAACCGGCCATCCAACATGTGGCGCTATCAGGACGTCCTGCCGCT
>JAKOVF010000183.1 GCA_029782225.1 Chloroflexota bacterium
GTTGTAATCGTCACCAGCAAGCCAATGACGCAACACTTCTTCGATGTCCGGCTCGCGGCTAAGTCCATACGGAGGATCGGTCACCACCGCATCCACTGAGTTATCAGGCATCGTGCGAAGCACTTCTAAGCAGTCCCCGTGAATTACTTGGTTAAGCATGTCCGCACCACCTTGTAAAATGCGCCACGCCCCCACCCCGGCAAATGTCTTGCGCATTTAGTCCCCTCCGGCGCAACCTGGAACCGCCAAGCCACGTCGGCAACCTTACATTTAAGGGTGCTTATGTCCTATAGTTAACCACCATGTCCAACGTCTCGGCATAACCGGCGATGTCTACGCGATTATCCCTCTGGGGCCTATGGCACTCTCTGCTGATCTTGACACCTATCATGCAGAGGGCCACCTGCTCAGGAGTCACCTCAATGCCGAGGATGGCACTCCAGATTTTGGACGTCCGGCTGAAGTCCTCGTAGGGATGGCCGTAGTTCTGGCCTCTGTCGCCGTGAACAAGGGTGTGTGCCTCATGCAGAATGGACTCCCTAATATCCATTGCGGCCCCCCTTTTGCTTTGCAACTAGTCCTTCCGTGTCACTAACCCACTGCTCATCGTAAATGGGTATCCCATGCGCAGCGGCCACTTCCACCTCACGGCGTGCGCCTGCGGAATTCTCCCATCCGTCTACAAGCACCACCAGATCGCAGCGCTTAAGGATTTCCAGGTCTCCCTCAAGCCACACCTCATCGGGACAGGCTCCGTCAAAGAAGGCGCTGTTGGAATGTGGGCAGATTACTGCATAGCCCAGTTTCCATAAGCGCAGCGCCATCCTGCGCGCCTTCTGGATGTTCTCAAGTACTCCGTGTATCGTGTCAGCCCGATACGGCCCGGCCACATACGCAACCTTCATGGCATATCTCCCCTCAGTAGTCATTCTCCAAAGCCACATAGAAGGGAACAAACTCACCCTTGCACCTAGTAACGGTCCCTTCATCGTCCACATGAACCTCGATGATCCAACCTCCCATGTGAGCAGGTATCCGTTTGCCCCTCATCCATGGAGTTTGGGCTTGGGTTGTCCCACACTCGAACGCATGTATGTTGCGGTAGAAAAGATACATCGCCTTGTGATGGTGTCCACCCAGGTAGATGTTTGGCTTTTCCCCGCCACTCATGGC
>JAKOVF010000239.1 GCA_029782225.1 Chloroflexota bacterium
CACCGGCTCCTCGGCGTCATTGGCATACAAGATGCCGTCGGCAAATCCCAACTCGACGGCTTTCTTGGCACTCATCCATGTTTCTTCATCCATCAGTCTCGAAATTTCACTCCGCGACAGGCCCGTCTTGATCTCGTAGGCATTGATGATGGCCTCTTTAATCTCGTCCAAGACCCCCGCCACGTGCCGGAGCTCGGCCGCGTCACCTGCAGCATGAACCCACGGGTTGTGTATCATCATCACAGCCGCCGGGGACATGAGCACTTCGTCGCCGGCCATGGCAATAATGCTAGCGGCCGACAGTGCCTTACCATCAATTTTCACAGTGACTTTTCCTTTGTGTTCCATAAGTGCATTGTAGATGCCGGCTGCAGCCCAAACAGCTCCTCCGATGCTGTCAATCCAGACAGTGAGATTTTTGTCTTTATATTTGGCCAGCTCCTGCCGGAATGCGTTCGGGGCCGTATGCTGATAGCCCAGCCATTCATATAGCCATGCATCGTCATCGTCTACAATTTCGCCGTCAATACGGAGTTCTACTTCATCATCGGACTTAGCATAGAACTGCCAAAATCGCATCCTTATTCCTCACCTCCTTCAACGGGGGCAGTATCGGTCACCACATCAGTATCCAGCCGGCGGATGGGCTGATCGCCACCCTGAATCGGCGGCAAATTCAAGATGCGCCGCCATTCGTTCGGGGTCAGTGCCCCCCGATCAACCATCTGCACCAAACCTAGCTTGGTCTGCATCGAAGCGAATGTCAGGCTGGTCGCATCAAACACAATGCGGTTTCCAAACCCCCGCTCCCGCCGGGAGAACAACTTGCGCGTGAACTCTTCGCTCATCTGCTGGGCCAGCGGAGCGATCTCAGCCTCGAAGTACGCAAGCCATTCATTTTCATCGTAGGTAGCCTTGACAATGGCTTCATTAACGCGGAAGAATGCATAAATCCGCTCCACGGCCTGCTTTTGCATCTGGGATGACGGCACAAACTGTTGCCCCGTGTCTCGCAGTGGCTCCACATCGAACCGGCCGTCTTGCGGAAGAATGCCGGTTTCGTTTTCGATGCTCAAATATTGCTCCGAAAATTCCTCGACGTTACGCCGCATATCGTCGGGCTTGAGTTGCTGCTTGAACTTCAACAGCCACCGGATGAAGGCGGACCGCTTGACGGCCTGCACAATGCTCTGGTCCGAAGCGTGGATGACCTCG
>JAKOVF010000250.1 GCA_029782225.1 Chloroflexota bacterium
CGGATCATCCATGATGCCAACCTTTGAGGATAGACGGCTGGGTGCGGGATGCTTTGCCTTTCCACCTCTACATTAACCCAATCACGGCACCTCGTAGGTCCAATCACGATTTGATCGGATAAACCATAGAGATAACCCTTCCCGCTCATCATCCCTTTTCGTCCGCTCGGATTGCCGTTGGCCTTTGGATCACAGTGTGGATTCCTAGAAGGCGAAAACCAAAGAATCCTCTCCCAAGAACGCCTTGGTCTTCGTGTATGGCCTACGGGCGGTGCTCCTCGCTTAATCCATATCAACTCATCACACTCGATCCATCCGTCTTCTCGTAGCGCGAGGCGTGTCCGGTGGACGTAATCCGACATTTCGCCGTTACGAATGTGCTCGCGGATGTTAATGAGCACACTCCCCTGTGGCTTGAGCAGTCGCCGTACTTCTCGCATCCACGCTACGGTCCATGCAGGGTATTCATCTTCAGGAACGCCGCCATACAGCTTCGCCCGTTGCATCGCGTAGGGTGGTGAGGTCACCACCGCGTCCACGCTGTTATCCGGCAATTGACGCATAACCTCCAGACAGTCGCCCTCGTAGAGCGTCCATTCAGCCATGCGATCACCTCCGCAAAAAGTTGTTTCAACTCGCGCGCCGGTGGGCACCCCTCCGTGTGGTGCCCTCCGTGTCGGCATAAAGAAAGGCTGGTAGCCACGGAGAAAGCTGCCAGCCTTTAACCCCCGCACGAGCCAACGCAATGCGCCCTGTTCTAAGCGGACTCGTGGTGATCGCGGTAATTAACCACCATATCAAGCGCCTCGGCGTATCCGGCGATGTCCACGCGGTTATCCCGCTTGGGCAGATGGCATTCCCTGCTGATCTTCACAGCGATCATGCAGAGGATGGCCTGTTGAGGAGTCACCTCGATACCCAAGATGGCGCTCCACATCTTGGCCGTGCGTGAGAAATCCTCATAGGGATGGCCGTAGTTCTGGCCCCTGTCGCCATGAACCAACCTATGCGCCTCAAAAAGGATCGAATCGTTGAGCGTCGAATCGTGGCCTCTCATGGTCTTTTCCTCCCCTCCAGCTTTAGCACCTGCTCCTCGTCTAGGATGGGTATCGCGCAGGCGGCTGCCACCTCTACTTCGCGGCACGCGCCAGCAGAGGTCTCCC
>JAKOVF010000272.1 GCA_029782225.1 Chloroflexota bacterium
GAGGTAAGACTTTCAATGATTCTGCGGTCTAATTCTTGTTTCTGGGGAACCTCTCAGACCCTAAAGTCTTTTTTGCAGTGCGCCTACCGTTGCACGAAGGATCTTTAGGGTCTATATTTGCCAAAATCCATAGCTTGTCGAAAGGTCATTTCATGATGAGTGTTGAAACTGCTGGTAACAGGCCTCGAGGGCTGGAACAAAAATGGAAAGTCCTGATTTCTGTCATGTTCGGTATTTTCATGATCATCCTGGATTCCACGGTGATCAATGTTGCATTTCCTACATTACGGCGTGAGTTTGGCGCCAGCCTTGCAGATGCGCAATGGGTAATTAGTGTTTACGTTTTATCGCTGGGCGTGACCACGCCGATCTCCGGTTTTCTGGCAGACCGTTTTGGGATCAAACGCATGTATCTTCTGGGGCTGGCGATCTTTGTCACTGGTTCCTTCCTGTGCGGTCTTGCTCCGACCCTGGGATGGCTGATCGCCGCACGGGCCCTGCAGGGATTTGGCGGCGGCATCTCGCAGCCTCTAGGACCGGCGCAGCTTTATCGCGCGTTCCCACCCAAAGAGCAGGGAACCGCGCTCGGGTATTTCGGCATCGTTCTGGTCTTCGCACCGGCCCTTGGTCCGATCCTGGGCGGCTGGCTCGTGGACGCGAACCTCTGGCGGCTGATCTTCTTCATCAACATTCCGATTGGTATCCTGGGTGTCATCCTTGGCTTGCGGTTTTTGCAGGATTATCAGGTGCAGCGCAAACCGGCTTTTGACCCTTTGGGCCTGATCACTGCTGTGATTGGTTTTGGTTCCGTGCTGTACGCGGCCAGCACTGCCGAAACCAACGGTTGGACAGGCCCGGTTACGTTGCTGGCTTTTGGCGTCGGCCTTCTCGCGCTGATTCTGCATGTGATCATTGAACTGAACGTTAAAGAGCCGATGACGAATTTGCGCCTCTTCAGTATCCCCGTTTTTCTTAACGCTGCCCTGGTCGGCTATGTCGCGACGATCGCGATGTTCGGCGCAGAGTTTCTGATGCCCGTCTACTTGCAGGGGTTCCGCGGGCGGACGGCGCTGGAAACCGGCTTTATCCTGCTCGGGATCGCTATCCCGTCCGGGTTCGCAACTCCGCTGGCCGGCAAACTCTATGACAAGATCGGTCCGCGCATGAATTTGATCGTGGGCTTTACCATTCTCTGCATCAATACCTGGCAGCTGTCCCTGATTGGCGCTGCCACGCCGATCCCATACATTCTCTTCCTGCTCGCCTTGCGCGGACTCGCCTTTGGCTTGACGCTTCAGACCTCTTTCGTAGCGGCGCTAAGCAGTATCCCATTGGATGTTCTGCCGCGTGGCTCCTCATTGATCAACAGCACCCGCTTTGTGGTCCAGGCGGTTGCGGTGGCAGCGCTGGCGACCATCGTAAGCTCCACTGTTTCTCCTGAGATCCGGGCACAGCAGGACAAGTTCCAGGATGCCCAGACAACATCCACTGTGAGATTTGGAGTCTGCGAGACGCCCGGCGTGAAAGCGGAGGAGAACCTGCCGCCGGGCGTAGGAGCTGCCCTCGCCTCCCTATCCGGACCGACGGCTGCAGCGGCTAAAGCCCAGATATTATCCACGCTGAAAACTGCCTGTGACCAGGGTATTCAGGGTTTCGAGAATGCTTATCGCATTACCTTCTTTGCTGCGATCGGTGCTCTGCTCCTGGGAGCGTTCCTTCCTGGCTGGCCTGCCAGGTGGGGTGGACGTGGCTCGATGCAAGGCCCTCCGCCGGTTGCAGATTGAATTGTCTTCACCACAAAGAACACGAAGGTGAATAGTGTCTTTCTGCAATTCCCTTTGTGCTTTTTGTGTGGATTTTTACGGCTGGGGCGTGGGTGTGCCTGTTAGTCCTTCCGCACGCAGGAAGAAGACCGAGGTTTCTTTCTTCTGTTCATCGGTGGCCGCCAGGATGATCAAGCCGGTGCTTTTGTCGGCTTCCTGCTTTGTAAAACTGCACAACGTGCCGCTTTCCGTCATAGGGATACACGCCGCGTCTGCCTGCTGCCAACCGAAAGGGACCATACGATCCGGTGTGTAGAACGCTTCCACATCCGCGGGTGTCTTGCCGCTCAGGGTAAAAGCCGTCCAATCCCAGTGGCCGGCATCCGCACCGTTGTTAAGTGCTTTCATCATCGTATCCATGATCGGGCCTGCCAGAGCCTTGAGCCAGGCTGGCATCTCGATTTACTGGGAAGCGGTCATTCCGTCCATCGGGGGGACATCGCTCCACAGGTCGGCAACGCGGGTCATATCACTTTCACCCTGACCGGTCGTCTGTTTGATGTTGTTGACCAGCCCGCAGGCGAGACCGGTGACAAGAATACCAATTGAAAACAAGATGAGTCGTTTCATACCATTAATCTCCTTTTGCATTTCAGTGTAGGGCATCCATGCAGGGGAGTCAATTGGTAGATGATTCCCAATTGTGAAAAGAAAAGCGGAGACTGGTTGAGTCTCCGCTATCTATTTTCCTGCTCCCAGCGCTGGATCGCATTTTGCAGGCAGGTCAAGCGCGTCGCGCCCGGTCTTTGCTGGCGCTCATAGTCGATGAGCCGCTCCACCGCGGACCGGTCCCCGCCCACTTTGCGGAGCAAATCCTCAAACAAGCCTTTCTCCCTCAATGCGCCCGTAAACAATTCCTGTGCAGGGTCGGGCTCCCCACGAATCTTTCGCAGGATGGATTCAACGGCGCGTGAGAATCTGCTCCGAGAGCGAAACCTGGAAGTTTTTTCTTCTACATCTTCCGGCTCATACAGGCTGACCCCACAATTGGGGCAACGTGTCAACCCGATGTAAACATACGCGCCACAGTTGGCACACTCGACTTCATCGTCCGCCGGAGGAGGAGTGATGCTGGTGGGCATAGTAGAATTGTATCAAACATCAGCACAAAACCCCTCAAATGACATTTCTATACAGAGTACAATTCTCTCAATATTCCAAACAGGAGTCTGTCCATGCCCATCATTCTCGATGGTTCATCTCTTACGATTGAAAAACTCGTTGCCATTGCACGAGATAACGAAAAAGTTGAATTGGCTCCCGAAGCCCTGGAACGGATCAAGGTCTGCCGCGCAATGCTGGAGGAGAAGCTCGCCAAAAAAGAAGTCATGTACGGCACGAATACCGGGATCGGGGAGTTTTCTGAGACCATGCTCAATGAGGAGCAGGTAAAGGAATTCCAGAAGTATCTGATCTACAACCACGCGGCGGGGATCGGGGAGCCCGCGCCGATCGAATATGTGCGTGCTGCGCTGGCGGGGCGGATCAATGTCCATGCACATGGGAATTCCGGTTGCAGACCTGAGATCACATTAACACTGGTGGAGATGCTGAATAAAGGCGTCACACCAGTTGTTTGTCAGAAGGGGTCAGTAGGCGCGAGCGGCGACCTCGCCCCGATGGCGCAGGCTGCGCTGCTGCTCATGGGCGAAGGAGAAGCCTTCTATAATGGCGAGCGACTCGCGGGGTCCGAAGCGATGCGAAGAGCCGGGATACCGGTCCCGGGCTTACAGGCGCGGGACGGTTTGGCCGCCATCAACGGGTCCAACCTGCTCACCGCGATGTCTGCCATCCACATCTATGAAATGGAAAGATTCCTCAGGCAAGCCGAGATTGCGGCGGCGATGTCCATTGAAGCGCTGCTCGGGAATCTCAAACCCTACAATTCAAAGCTCCACGAACTGCGCGGCTTCAATGGTGCGATCACATCCGCAAAAAACATCTCGAAGCTGATCGAAGGCTCGGACCTGACAACCGGTAAAATGAAAACGAAGGTACAGGATGCCTACTCAATGCGTTCGACGCCACAGGTGATCGGCGCAGCGCGGGACGCGGTGGCGTACGCTCGTTCGCAAGTTGAAATTGAATTGAATGGTGTTGGGGACAACCCGATCTTTGTCCCTGAAATGAAGCTGACGTTGACCGGCGCGAACTTCCAGGGGAGTCCCGTTTCACTGCCGATGGATATGGCCGGCGCGGCGATCACGATGGTCTGTGTGCTGGCCGAACGGAGGCTCAATCGTTTGACGAACCCGGCTCTTTCTCAGGGCCTGCCTGATTTTCTGGCCCATGAGCCCGGGTTCTACTCTGGGATGATGCTCAGCCAGTACACTGCCGACCACTTGATCGTGGAACAAAAGATACTATCTACGCCCGCCAGTATTCAATCCATCCCTGCCGCAGCGGACCAGGAGGACTTCGTCTCGATGGGCATGAACACCGCCATCAAAAACGGACAGATCCTCGATAATGCTTATGGCGTCCTGGGAATCGAGTTTATGGCGGCCGCGCAAGCGCTGGACTTCCGCCAGTTCACACCCGGTAAAGGGACGCAATGCGCGCGTGAAGTCATCCGAAGGCACGTGGAGCATCTCGAAGTGGACCGGCCGCTTTACAACGATCATAACAAGATGAAGGCGTTGGTGAAGTCGGGTGAGATTTTAGAAGAAGTGGAAAAGGTGGTCGGGAAACTAGGGTAGCTTTCTATGAAGTGGCGGTATTTTGTCCCTTGGGATTGCCGCCACTACATTTCTAGCTACTTTTTTATTACTGCAATTCAAAATGAGCGGCGCAATCTGCGTCGCTCATTTTATTTACGGTTCCACGCTCAATATGCCGCCAACACTATTCAACTTCAATGTCCATTGACTGCCCGGCTGGAATTGTTGAAACTCACCAAGGTTCCCCGGCGAGTAGGTCTTTGGTCCTTTATCGGTATCGAAATACACCGTGTAACTTTCAGATGGTGAGCCGGCCCGTTGGTCGCTCGTCAGGCTTGGGTCAGCGTAGACAGGGGAGAGGTCGTGACCATCCATTGTGTACGTATTCACAGTTTGCCATTCGGTCATGGTGTAGGAGCAGTACTGTGTGTCCTGGTCGTGACATTCCTCCACGACCTGGGAATATCCGTTGCCCTGGTCAATGGTCTTCTGTTCGCAGACCTGCTTCGTCTCTGTGTGACAGGAAACATCATACGCTCCGGACGGTGCGCTTCCCTGTTCGTTATTGTGACGGACTTCCTGCTGTGCCTCCACCGGCACCGATGTCTGCCACTGCACATCCGCCACGGTGGCGTGGACGGTTGCTGCAGGGAACACAAACAGGAACAGTACCGCGAGACAGCAAGCCGCCAGTGCCGCGCCGATCCCGCCCAGCAAAAGCCAATTCGGCTTCTTGGGCATAGTGGCCGGCGCCGCTTTGGGAGCCTGTACAGGTGCGGATGGAGCCAGAGCACGCGGTAAGGGCGCACCGCATTTTGAACAAATCGTAGTCGTGGCCGGGTTTTCAGTTCCGCAGTTTGTGCAAGTCACAACCTTGGGCGCAACGGGGGCCGGTGCCATCACCTGGCCTGATTGTCGCGCCTTGCCTTCCTTCAAATCGGCACCGCATTGCGAGCAGACCGATGCTGTGGCCGGGTTGCGCGTCCCGCAGAATCCGCAGTGGATGTCCGCGCCCGCCTCTGCTGCCTTGATCGACGCTTGATCGGTCACGAATTTCTGTTCGGCCGGCTGCTCGAACTGGACATTTTCCGGCTGCGCCGCTCCGCAATTCTGGCAAGTCTTGACCGGGCCCGGGTTGCGTGAATTACAGTTTGGGCAGGTCCATTCCAGTTGGACGTATCCCAAAGTTCTTCTACTGGGCATTCAGCCTCCTACGATAAATTGTGCCACTGCTTGATCTCATCGATGCGTGACTCGTGATCCGGGTCGGGATAGGGGGATGGATCATCCGCTTCGGGCTGGGACTTTGAGTTGGTCAATGCAGAAAAGACCGCCGCCGCGCCGTGAGACACGTTGCCCGGGTCATAGCCGCCTTCCAGCACGAAGACGATTTTCCCCCCGCAATATTGCTCTGCCAGATCCGCCAGCTTCTTCGAGATCGCGTAAAATCCCGCAGTGGATAATCCTAGTGTGGTGATGGGATCGCTCCAGTGTGCGTCGAACCCCGCCGAGACCAAAATCATCTGCGGCTGAAACGATTCCACCATCGGCTTGAAAATCTCATCGGCAACGCGGGTATATGTCTTGTCCCCTGCACCTGCATTCAGCGGCACATTGACAATGCGTTTCTTCGCATTCGGTGCATCGCTGATCCAGCCTGTGCCGGGATAGATTCCCCACTGATGAGTGGAGATGAATCCCAGGCTTTCTTCATTCAGGAACGCAGCTTGTGTTCCATTGCCGTGATGCGCGTCGTAGTCGATCACCATGACACGCTGCATTCCCTTTTCCAGCGCATCGCGCGCCGCGATTGCAATGTTGTTGAAAATACAGAAACCCATCGCCCGTTCCGGCTCAGCATGATGACCAGGCGGCCGAACAATGGCGAAGGCATTTTTGGCATCGCCACGCAACACGGCACGTGTGCAGGCCAGCACGCCACCGGCTGCAAGCAGGGCATCCTCAAACGATGTCTCTGTGACAAATGTGGGAGCGTAATCGATGATTCCCCCGCCTTGCTGACAGGCTTCTTCCAGAGCGCTAATCAGGCCTGGCTGATGGACTCGCGCGATCTCTTCCCGTGTCGCCTGCTTTGCTTCGATCTTCTCCGCATGGAATGAACCTAATCGAGGTTCCAGCACATCGAATCGTCCAGGGCGTTCCGGATGATCAGGGTACTTGTGTCCGGGCGCAGGAACGAAGGTGTAGACCGTTGTCATATTTCGTATTATAGCGTAAGGGTTTTAGATAAAAAAAGAGGTGACAGTCTCTTTAAGAAGAGACTGTCACCTGTATTCCAGCATGCGCTGACCATGCTGGATAATCCGTGAAAGACACCGCCGCCCGTCAACATGGGGGGGGCATGCTGATCGTGGCGGCGGGATTGACACCTAAATACCAGTAAAGGGAGGGCAGGTGTCTGATGCTCAAACTATACACCTCCTCGGCTCAAGAATCATTAAACTAAGATTAGAATATAGCTAAAATTTGTCCGATTTGCACTAGGGATTCCCCCTACTCCCCCGGTTTACGACGGTGCTGGTTGAAAATCGTCAACCATTCATCCACCTCCTGCGGGGATAACTTCTTATCTTTTTTGGATTTGGGACTGCGTTCTCCCGTCCTGGTTAACATGCCTGCGAATTCTTCCGATGAAACCACTTCCGCGTGGGCTGCCCGTGCGTTGACCTGTACTTCGCGGTCGGAGGAAACCACCGTCCAATTTTTGGCGGCGCGGCCCAGTTTCCTCAAGCGGTCGCGGATGGCGTTATCGGCGGTCTGCCCGAGAGGAACAAAATGCGCTTTGATGGTGCCCAGGCTTCGGGTCCCCGCGTGAGGCGGGGGCGCTCCATCAAAGTAAAGCTCCAACTGGCTTTTCCGTTCCAGCCGCGCAAATTCCTGCACGATGGCGATCAGTTCCATTTCATCGTCCATGGAATCAAGCCGCAGTCCGAGCTTGGGAATGAGGTTGTGACCATCGATCAGGAAGGGCATAATGTATTTTACTCCAGGCCCAAATCAGTGAAACCTGCAGGGCGGCGGGACGTATGAATCATTAACTTGGTACTCATGCCCGGGCTGTATAATGTACTCCACTATTCAGAAGGAGAAAATCTGATGGCTGAAAAAAAACAGACGAAAATAATGGTACCGCCACAGGGTGGAATGATGCATAGCTTCGTGATGCGCCTGAAGTTGATTCTGCGCCTGATGGGCGACAGTCGTGTCAGTCCCTGGGTCAAGTTAATTCCCATTGGTGCGCTGGCTTATTGGATTTCCCCCGTTGACCTTCTGATGGGGATTCCTGGCATCGATGCCGTAGACGATGCTGCAGTTCTCTGGTTTGGTTCCTCGCTCTTCGTTGAACTTTGTCCCTACGATGTAGTGCAGGAGCACATGAAGGATCTTTCGAGCAATTTGGAAGTAACGAAGGATAATGAGGTGGTGGATGGGGAATCAACGGAAGTCACTGACAAGAAATGAGATGGTTCCTTCTTTTATCGGTATTCTTTGTCTTCATCTTTAGTGGTTGTGCACCGGCGGGCACACTTACCCCTACCATTGTTTCCACTGCTTCTACAGCAGCACCGCCGTCAGACACAGCAGCGCCTTTAACGGATACGCCTGTCGCCTCGACTGACACACCTGCTCCAACAGCTACCGCAGCGCCTGGCTCGAGCTCCGGTTTTCCGAATCCAGCGAACTATCAATGGACTGAGTTTGCTGCCAGCCTGACCGCTCCTGTGGATATCCAGAATGCCGGTGATGATTCAGGACGGTTATTTATCGTTGAAAAAACAGGGCGCATCCGCGTGATCAAAAACGGGCAATTGCTGGAAACGCCCTTCCTCGATATCACGGACCGCGTGAACAGCGGCTCCAGCGAATGCGGCCTGCTCGGGCTGGCCTTTCACCCCAAATATAAAGAAAATGGATATTTCTATGTGAATTACACCGGCGCCGGTGGAGATACGTTTATCTCGCGCTTCCAGGTGACCGGTGATCCAGACATCGCAGATCCGGCGAGTGAGAAACGGCTCCTGACCGTGAAGCAGCCTTATCCCAATCACAACGGGGGAGCGACCACCTTTGGGCCGGATGGTTATCTCTACCTGGGACTTGGCGATGGCGGCTCGGGAGGCGATCCGCTTGGCAACGGCCAGAACACAGGCGTTTTGCTTGGCAAAATCCTTCGCATTGATGTGGACCACGGCGATCCCTATTCCATCCCGGCGGATAATCCATTTGGCAACGAGGTCTGGGCCCATGGGCTCCGCAATCCATGGCGCATCTCTTTTGACAAAGGCACCGGTGACCTGTGGATCGCGGACGTTGGGCAGAATTCCTGGGAAGAGATTGACTATGCTCCACGCGGCACGCCCGGCGGCGCGAACTACGGCTGGAACATTATGGAGGGGGATCATCCATATAACGGTCAGCCCGGCCCGGATCTGATCCCCCCGGTCGCTGAATACAGTCATAGTCTGGGCTGTTCTGTCACAGGCGGTTATGTGTACCGTGGGTCCATGCCGGAATGGCAGGGAATCTACCTGTACGGAGATTATTGCTCAGGGACGATCTGGGGGCTGGTCAAATCTGGGGATGGCTGGCAGAACCAGGTCCTGTTTGAGACGAACTTCAATATTAGCTCCTTCGGGGTGGATGAGTCTGGTGAATTGTATCTTGCCAGTCTCGGTGGCACCATCTACAAGCTGACCGCAAAATAAAAAACTATAATGTCCCGAAAGTTCGTGAATGGATTGCCTTCGTCCAAGCCTTCGGGACGGTGCATATAACAATGAGACACTTTTCAGCCCGCAGTTCATCTGTGGGCTGAATTAATTTTCAGATTCCTTGCATTTTTATTAGGACGAATCCGCTCCAAATACCGCGGTTTGTCACGGTGATTCGTGACGCGTGTCACTGGTATATATGTCTGACATCCCGTAAACTAGGAACATCGGTCAGGAGATGATTATGGCAGAACGAACCTGGCAAGTACAAAGGATCAAGTACTGTGAGCACGCTGGTCACGAGATCGCGATCGAGAACGAAGTGGTCTACCCGGCCGAGCAGTTGCCAGATCAACCGCCCCGCATCCTTGCAAGACGATGCTCCAATGCGATCGAATGCAACATGGTCGACAAAGCATCATGTGCCCTGTGCGGAACCAATCCTGATCTTGACATAGTGTGAAAGTGGCATTTCTCTGAATTGCCCTTTACAAACTCTCTCTCCTCCCTCTGAGTTGGTCTAAAGGCTGCCCCGCCCGCGATGGCGGGGTATGCCGTTAAATACGTAATGGACAGCACTCCTTTCAGTGGCATATAATGGCTTAAGCATATGACCATTATGCATTAACCCAAGGAGTCTCCCATGGCAAAGATTTTTGTGCGTGAGCGTTCTCGCGTGAAGAAAGGGGAAGGGCTTCCACGTTTCGCCGTCGTTGGCGTGGAAGGGAGTGATCTGAAGTTCTTTCAGGTACATTTGCGCAAATCGGAGCTGGATGCGATCGCTCAGTCGATTGGCGCAGAAGTCGTGGAACTGCCGCGCGGCACCGGCCAGGAGATCGGTAAAGGTTCAGGCGGCGGCAAGCATCAAAAGAAAAACAGCCGGGCATCCGAAGGCAAAGCCTAACCAACGGACGCGATGCCCCGTGCCGCGGGAACTGATGTCACTGCGCGGGGGAACAAGCAACAAGAAGGATACAA
Source organism: Chloroflexota bacterium (assembly GCA_029782225.1). Classification (GTDB taxonomy): domain Bacteria; phylum Chloroflexota; class Anaerolineae; order Anaerolineales; family Villigracilaceae; genus JAKOVF01. Next base: position 10,195 of record JAKOVF010000272.1, read on the forward strand.
ATAGCAAGGAACGGAACAGATAGAATGCCCCTCATAGTTCCCCGGTTAGAGAGGGATTTGTTCACCGCTGTGAGCGGTATTATAGCCGGAGAGTGATTTGAGTTCAGAGCGAAATGCGGCGGTTTGCAAATAATCCAGAAGCGGAATTAACGGTTTCTCCTGTTCGCGCGGCAGCACCAGATCATAGCGTTCCTCAAAGAGAGGAATGAAATTGAGCGCGTGCTGACTGGCAGCCGCCTGCAGCCCGATCGCAGCGTCAGCTTTTCTCGCTTCAATCATGGACGCCGTCTCGCTATGCGTTTTGACGGACTGCTCGTAGCCTGTGATCTGTGCCGGATCGATTTGCAGCCGTTTGAGTTCCGCGTCAAACCATAGACGTGTGCCTGATCCGGCATTTCGATTGATGATCCTCACCCCCGAGCGCGCCAGGTCAGAGATCTTCCTGATTCCCTTTGGATTGCCCGGTGCAAGCAGGAGTCCCTGTGTGCGATAAGCCAGCGTGACCACTTCCACATCCCGGTCAGGGAAGAGATGACGTACCGTCGGCATATTGTATTCGCCGCTTGCATCCAGGATGTGAGCCCCGGAAATTTGACAAAGCCCCTGGCGCAAATTCACCAGTCCATCCAGGGAGCCGACCGGCAGGCTCAACAATGTTACATGTTTCGATAAATGTTCTGCAATTCCCTCCAGGGCAATATCATGGCTGCCTGAAAAGATGAGAGTCGGTTTTTTGCCCCTCGGCAGGATCATCTGCTGCAACAGGAATCCGCCCCCTTTTGCACCATAATATTTCTCGGTCACTTTGCCGGTCCTGCGAACTTCTATCACTTCCACCAGGTTAGCGGATTCGAGCGCGAGGATGTGATGCCGAATCCATGCCGGAGACTGCTTCAGGGTGCGCGCGAGATGCGTCAGCGTGGCAGGGGCGGCCATCAGCAGTCGCAGGATTTCCAGCCGGCGTGAGTCTGCCAGCAGCTTGATCTGTTCAAAGTCCTGTATAGGATTGACTTTTTGCATGCTCAGTTAAGGAAAAACTTATTAATAGTCTACGTGTGATTGGAGCAGATGTCAAGCGGTTCGTTGACACCTCCTTTTGCAAATGTTATATTCCGCCGCATTACAGGATGACGCTATGGATATTGGTGAAACGCTTTACGTCACGACCCCGGCTGCATTTCGCAAATGGCTCCAAAAGCACCACAAGAGCAAGAAAGAGATCTGGCTGATCCAGTATAAAAAGGCCACCGAGAAACCGTCCATTAAATATGTCGAAGCGGTAGAGGAGGCGATTTGCTTCGGTTGGATCGATGGATTTGAGAAGGGCATGGACGCAGAACGTTATGCCACACGTTTCACTCCTCGGCGACCAAGGTCCAATTGGACAGAAACGAACAAAGAGCGCGCCAGGAAATTGATCTCCTCAGGGAAGATGACGGAAGCGGGACGCGCAACCCTGCCGCCTGATGTCAGGTAGGAATCGGTGATGAACATCGAAGATAAATTCGAAATCCAGGAAGTGATCGCACGCTTTGCCAACAGCTTTGACTTAAAAGACTGGAATGGACTCGAAGCCTGCTTCACCGCATCCATTTACACAGACTATTCTGATCTGCGCGGCACCCCTCCACAGGCCCTCACGGCCGCAGAATACGTTGCCGCGCGGCGCGAGGCTTTGGATCATTTGAAACTGCATCATCTCGTCAGCAACTATGAGATTGACATTACAGGTCAGAACACGGCAATCTGCCGCGCTTCCATGATGGTTTGGCGTAAATCGGAGCAGGAGGACTTTGCATCCCATTGTTTTTACGAGTTTCAATTGACCCGACAGGCAGGCGTCTGGAAGATCAGTGGAATTACGCAAAGGGTATTGTGGAACGAAGGAAAGCCGTCCATTCATACAGGTATTCATCAAGAGAGGAAGTAAAACATGAAGCTTGAGTTGATCAAAACTTTTATTGAATATCACGTGTCAATGAGCCGCCTCGTCTGGGACTCGATTGGTCATCTGACCGAGGAGCAGTTCCTCGCCGACGATGCCTACTCGCGCGGCTCCATTCGCAATCTGATGATCCACCTTGCCAGCACAGACCGTCGATGGCTGGCCGGGCTCAAGAACGAGGCCGATCTGGGTCATCTGCGATTTGGCGATTATCCAACGCGCGAGATTGCTCGCCAGGTCTTCGAAAACGTCGCAAAGGAGATGACTGAGTATGTAAGCACCCTCAGCGAGGATGAATTGGGGCAAAAGGCAAATGACATGCCGTGGGCGCGTGGGGAAATCCTTTTGCATCTGGTCAATCATGGCACGGACCACCGCTCCACGGTGCTGCAACGACTCCACGAGTTTGGCGCCCCGACCTTCGACCAGGATTTCATCCTGTGGCTTGGGGGCAGGGGATGAACTGTCGGGAATGCGGCGCGGCAGACAATTTGTGCAAAACGCGCTTCGATGAATTTCTTGTGCTTGAATTTACCGATATGGGCTACGGCGCGGTCCATAACCTGACCGTTGCCACATATATGCTCCAGCACTCCAGCAAGATGACGCGTGAAGGCTGGCTCTATGAACGTGACCTGCTGCGGGAGTTCATCGTGGAAAAGAAATCGCCCTCGTTGATCCG
>JAKOVF010000276.1 GCA_029782225.1 Chloroflexota bacterium
TACTGACCATTGACGAAGGCGGCATGGCGAAGACTCGTGAGAAAAAACTCGAAGTCGCCAAACGCATCTACGACATAGCCGTCAACGACCATGGACTCAAGCCAGAAGCGTTGGTATTCGATACTCTGACCTTCACACTGGCAACAGGCGACGAAGAATTCGCTAACTCTGCGATTGAGACTATCGAAGGCATTCGTCTCATCAAACAAAACCTGCCTGGCGTGATGGCTTCACTGGGCGTGAGTAATTTATCCTTCGGTCTCGCCCCGCACGCCCGGCCCGTGCTGAACTCGATCATGCTCCACCACTGCGTCGAGGCTGGCTTGGATATGGCGATCATTAATCCTGCCCACGTCACCGCCTATGCCGACATCCCAACCGAAGAAAAGAACCTCGCCGAAGATCTCATCTTCAACCGCCGCGCGGACGCGTTGCAGAGATATATCGAATATTACGAAACGGTCACGCCGACCTCTGAATCGAATCTTGCTGATCCCACCGAAGGTATGACCGCCGAACAGCGCCTGCACTGGAAGATCGTCCATCGCCATAAGGAAGGCGTGGAGGCGGATATTGATGAAATCATCAACCGCTCTCTCACTCCTAGCCCCTCTCCCGAAGGGAGAGGAGAACTCCCTTCTCAAAGGGCCGGGGATGAGGGGGAGAGACATTTCAAATTCAACCCTCGCCTCCCAGAAGAACTCAAAGAGCGTATTCGCGAACTTCGCCGCAATGCTACAGAGCCTGAACAACTTCTATGGAGAATTCTTCGCAATCGCGGCTTCCACGACATGAAATTCCGTCGCCAGTTTCCACTTGCAGGGTATATTCTCGATTTTTATTGTCATGAAGTCAAACTATGTGTTGAACTCGATGGCAGCCAGCACAATGAAGGTGACCAGGTCGTTTACGACGAAGAACGGACAAAGATACTGAAAGAACAGCATGGGGTTCAGGTCATTCGTTTTTGGAATAGTGACATTCTCAATAGAACCGAGGAAGCGCTGAATGAATTGTGGAATGTGATCGATGGACGCCTCACTCCCTCACCCCTAACCCCTCTCCCGCAGGGAGAGGAGAATTCCCTTCCCCCGGCGGGGGAAGGGTCGGGGATGAGGGCGAGTCAACATGAAACCGCCGTCCACACGCTCAATACCGTTCTCCTTCCCGCCATGAAAGAAGTAGGTGACAAGTTCGGCGCGGGCGAGTTAATTCTGCCCTTTGTGCTCCAATCCGCCGAAGTGATGAAGAAAACCGTAGCACACTTGGAAAACTATCTCGAAAAAGTCGAAGGCGTGACCAAAGGTACTGTGGTCATTGCGACGGTCTATGGCGATGTGCATGACATTGGCAAGAATCTTGTCAAGACGATCCTCGCCAACAACGGCTACACCGTGATTGACCTGGGCAAGCAAGTCCCTGCCGAGACGATCATTACCAGGGCGGTGGAAGTCAACGCGACGGCGATTGGACTATCCGCGCTACTGGTCTCTACGTCCAAGCAAATGCCACTCATCGTGAATGAACTCCACCGCCGGGGACTCAAGTTCCCTGTGCTGGTTGGCGGTGCAGCGATCAATCGTCGTTTTGGAAGACGGATTCTGTTTACCGAAGATGGTGGTGTCCATGAGCCCGGAGTCTTTTATTGCAAAGACGCGTTCGAAGGACTCGAAACGATGGATCAACTCATCGTCCCTGAGAAGCGCAAAGAACTGCTCGCGCGCGTCCGGAAAGAAGCTGACATGGAAATGGGGCGCGCCTCCCAGGTGCCGGAACATCGTAAAACCGCCCGTGCTGAGCGGAGTCGAAGTATCCAGCCAGAACCAATCAATCATCCCCTAAAATGGGGTCAGCGAATTGTAAAAGATATGCCGCTGGAGATTGTCCTCAAGCATCTTAACCTCAACGAGCTGTATCGTCTTTCATGGGGAGCGAAGAACGCGCACGGCGCAGAATGGGAAAAGTTGAAGGCGGATTTCGATGCGCGCCTGGAAAAGATGACCAGAGAAGCGCTGCGATTCAAGTGGTTGAAGCCGCAAGGTGTGTATGGTTTGTTCCCCTGCCAGTCGGACGGCGACGATCTGATCATCTACAATCCAGAAACTGTCAACTCCGCCTCGCCCGATGAACTGACGCGTTTTAACTTCCCTCGTCAGCCTTATGATGATCATCTCGCGTTATCCGATTACTTTGCTCCGGTTGATTCTGGAAAGCTGGATGTAGTTACCTTCCAGGTCGTCAGTGTGGGTCAGGAAGCCACTGAGCGTTTCGACGCACTGCAAGCGAAAGGTGATTACTCCGAAGCCTACTTCACACATGGACTCGCTGTTCAGACTGCGGAAGCCACGGCCGATTACTTGCATAATCATATTCGTCGCGAACTTGGCCTGGCTGAAAATCAGGGCAAGCGTTATTCCTGGGGTTATCCCGCCATTCCTGAACTTGAAGATCACAAGAAGGTCTTTGAACTCCTGCCGGCTGTTACCGTCGAATTAGGTATGACCCTCTCCGCCGCGTACCAGCTTATCCCTGAACAATCCACCGCTGCGATCATTGTCCATCACAAGGATGCGAAGTATTATTCAGTTGGTGAAAGCAGAGTCGAGCAGTTGATGAGATAGCACAAGGCGCACATTGAAGACAACATCCCGTTTTGAAAACCTGCCTGTTCTTCTGTTGATGGGTATTAGCTTGCTGATTGCGGTGCTGACAATTCATGATTACGGCGAGGGCTGGGACGAATACAATTTCTTTCGTTACGCGAGCGAGTCTCTCTCTGCGTATGAGCATCTCTTTCAGCCCGGGTTTCAGTTGTCCTTCACGGACCCCACCTTGCGCTATTATGGCGCGTGGTTCCTGATGTCCATTGTGATCGTTTCCCGCTGGGTTCCGGG
>JAKOVF010000291.1 GCA_029782225.1 Chloroflexota bacterium
TGTATGGTGGTCCGCACGATGGGCTCCTGGCCGGGGCCACCTGAACCATCGCTGTCCGCGCTCCAGCGGATTCGGTCCCAACGTTTGAAGTTAGGAATCTCCTCAGCCGAGAACATCAGGGTGATGTAGCCGCTTTGATAATACTTGCCCTCTGCGTCCTTCGCCAGCATCACAAGGCCGGGGTCGGTGGTCAAATCGACACGGTAGGAGTTCACCATGTACCGCTGCCACTGCTCCTTGGCCTTTACTCGCAACGTCTGCCAGCCGTCCAGTAAGTCTCTAGCCACGTCTGCGAGGTCCCAGCCTTCCCACACCTTGCCGTACTGGGAGGGTGTCAAAGCGGTTTCAAGCAGGATTTCCTCGGTCATGGCGTGGACGGTGACCACCTGACCAAGGTCGCGGCCTACGATCTTGCCTGAGGCCCTCAGCTTGTCCCCTTGGTAGATCTGTACATAGGAGGCGATGGCGGCATATGCCGGTTTGTTGTCACGCTCCCTTTTGGGAGCACCTTCAACCACCACCGGTTGCGCAGCACCAAAAAAGCCATAGAGCGGGTGGTCTGGTGCGACCACCTCGTCTATGACCTCTCTAGGGATGTCAATGTTGATTTCCGATGCCTGGTTGATCCGCCTGGTATAATGCCAGCGGACACCAGGCAGCACCGCCTGGAGGCGGCGGTCTCGATCTAGTATGCGGACTTGGTACAATTTGTCACCTCCCGATCCAAACCAGGGCCGTTGCCTTCTTTATTCAGAATAATCTTCGCCTGTTATCATGCTGTACTGTTCGGGTGTAATAACACCCTTTCTCACCGCCATTGCTACCATTTGTTTTGTCCACAAGCCACGCTCGTAATTTTTCTTGATGGTCTCAAAAGACATGGTTCACCCTCCTTATTCATTATCCGGTAACATCATCATAGACTGGAATTCCAGCATTGCAGCAATTCGTTCTTCTGCCGTCGGCTCCGGCTCAGGTGGGTTTTCTTCCCAGTACGAAATGGCATCCAGCACTTCCTGGTCAGTCATGTCATCTGTGATAGGCACACCAAGGCGCTTATAGTGTTCTTTCGT
>JAKOVF010000297.1 GCA_029782225.1 Chloroflexota bacterium
GGATGCATGTTGACACGCTGTCCGATTTCATCGAATGTGAGGCCCTCTTCGTCTCGCAAGCGAAGGATCTCAATGGTTAGCGGATCCCCTTGCATGGGCTATCACTCCCCAGGAGGCAAGATCCGCCGCACGTAGTTCTGCGTTTCCCGCGGCATGTATTTTGCGACGTTGCCCCAGATTTGCCATGGCCCAGGCGGGCGACCCAGGGCCTCCCATTCGGCGAACGACGCGGGGTGACCGTGTTCTTGCCTTGCAAGGGACAAAGCTTGGTTTACGTTGTAACGCCCCCAGTTGTAGGCAGATAGGGCAAACCGCAAACGTTCTGTCGGTTCAGGTATCTCGCCATAACGATCCACTAGCCATGCCATGTATTTGGCACCGGCCTTAATGCTCTGCTCAGGGTCGAATGGATCCCCCTCTCCCCACTCATGCCACGTGGCCCCCAAAAACTGCATAAGCCCCATGGCACCGACTTTAGATACTGCTGCGGGGTTCAAGCTTGACTCCGCAATGGCCTGGCGCTTCAGCAGCCGCCAATCGAGGCCATGCTGCGCCGCGTAATACTGGAACAGGCTGTCATACCGATCCGCCTTGGTCAAACGTGCCACCTCCCGAGAAGGAGGCAAGCCAGGGCCACTCCGATCAGGTCCGCCAAAAAGTCCCCCCACTCCGGTACACCGCGCTTCATCTGACCGTCCCAGTACCACTCCTTCAACGCGCCAATGACCACCACAATCAATGCAGCCCATCCCAGTGGCATAAAAAAAGTCCCGGCGACTACCAGGGCGAAGCTATAGACGATATGACGGAGCTTGTCCTTAGGTATCACTTCGGCGCCTCCTCTCCTCTGAGGGAAGCTAGGGCGGATAATAGACGCTCAGGGATCGGCACACCGATGTCAGCCAGATTTTCGATGATGCTCAGTGCCTCGTTGCCTATGTACCACCAGGTCGTCACCGTGCGCAGGATCGGCTCGCCGAGACCGCCGGTTTGGTCGATAATGTTGGCAACGGCGACCACGACGAACATGCCGACTTTGCGGGCGATCCCCCGCGCCCCGACCCGGCTATCCAGCTCCCGGCGATGCCACGCCGCGACGACGCCCGACACGTAATCGAGCGAGGCCAACACGACCAGGCCCATCAAGACGGCGTCCCAGCCTCCCCACAGATATGTTGCGACGGTTCCAACGGCGGCGATTACAGTTTTGACTAGCGTGGGATGTTCCTCCACAGACCTCACCCCGATTCGTGCAGAAAGAAGGGAGGCCTGGAGGCCTCCCACTGTGTTATCGACCAAACAACTAGCTAGCGGCCTTCGTTTCCCCCCGCTTCGAACACCCGCCTCCATTCCTGGTCCGTGTACGCCCGAAGGCTGCTATACGGTGCGTTCGAGTTGCCGGACCGACGGCAAGATGCCTAGGCCACGCTAGAATTCAAGGAGATGGCCGAACTCTAACCTCCATGTCCACCAATGCCGTTCTGGTCCGGCTTGGCCCAAAAGGTGACCATACTCCAGCGCAAACCTGTTACCGTTCCAAAGAGGCACGCCCAGGATTGCCATCACAACCGGACTTGACCCTGTAATGAGGTATCGATCTCTAGGCTCCACCACGTTGTAACTCAGTCCGATTTCCGCACGCCCGATCATGCGATGGAGGGCGAGTCCTACGATCGGTTCTAGCTCGGCCGTTTCGGCTTCGATTCGCAGTGTGGGCACCACTTCAAGCGTCCAGGTTGAGCGCAGAACGGGTATATCCGCTCTTACTTCCGTCTGCGCCCCGTAGTATGGATCGACCTTATCGTAGGGTCCGTCCAGGACTAACAGCGCGCTCGCCCGGAAGATCCCACGGCTCCAGTAAACCTCGTACAGGTTGAGCGTGTGATCAGAGATCGGGCCACGGATGTCCTCGAAAAGACTGTATTCCAGACCGTATTGGGCGCGATCGTTCACGTGGTGTACCCGGATTCTTGTATCCACCTGGAACCGCTCTATCGGCTCAAGGCGTTGGTACTGGTGGGTCGAAAAATCCAGATATGTCCCAGCACCAGCCAAAGAGCACACGAGCGACAAAAGCAACGCGGCCAGAACAATTGTTCTGACTGTCAAAGGACCACCCCCATTCATTTTACCATCAATCGGGCGTGTCAGTCATCTCCCTCGCCTCCCGGATTGTCGCTTTCGAAGGCGACGTAGTGCACGGTGATCGGCTCGGGGAGCTGGATTTCCGTCTCCGATATCTCCTCGATTTCTTCTACGAGCAGGAACATCGCGTCTGCAGTGTTGGCGCCTTGCGACGACAGTGATTTCCCCGTCACCTCAATTTCGACTTCATATGTGTCGGGAGCCAGGTCTTGAAAGATGTGCGTCACTTGACTGTGTCTGAAGGTCAGCCGTGTTGTCAACACTGGCGACTGCGAGGTGATTGACCGAGTGAACGGCCCGAGCGTGCGTAGCCAGCTAGACGACCCTAACCGCCGAATTCGAAGGCGATACGTGATCCGGTTTATCGCTGTATAGTTCCCCGCCCACGCATGGGCATGGAGCATTTCCCGGATTCGGACTACTACGCCCGTCGTGCCACTCGCCGTCGTGAACAATTTCTTGTCCCCAACGTCCCGCAGACGGTGTTCTGACCAGGACCTGGCCGAGTTCTCCGACGCCGCATGCCCCCCAACGGTGCACCACTGATAGGAACCCCACGTGCCCCATCGGTACTTCTGTATGTTCGGGAACACCGTCCTATTGCCTTGAGCGTCGTGCCGGACCAGCCTGGCGACCACTTGAAAGCCTTCGGGCGATGCGTTTGCCGCCTCAAGACGCAACTTCTGGATTCCACCTACAGAAGGCTCGTATGTGATCGCTCTAGCGGGGCTAAGGATCACAACAGGCTCGTTGGTGAAATTCAGCGGCACATAATCCCCATCTTGAGCAACGCCAGGGACCACGGCGCGGAGGTAACCCGAGCGAGTACCGTCTGGGCGGAGGAAAACCAGTCCTCCCGGTGTCCACTGCGTCCCGCCCGCCTCCTGTCCTTCCATTTCGATTCCGGTCGACGTGATTCGGAGCGTTCCTTCCGCATTGGTGATAGTCATATCCTCCGTCAGCATCAGTGTGCCGATGATCGTCTGGTCTACACCGACCACAAAATACGTCTTGCCGCCTTGCTGACGCAGAATGATTTGGCCCTCGATTGGGTTGCCGTTCTCGTCCACACCCCTCACACGCTGTGCAATTTGGTTTGCGTTCTGCTGGATCGCCGATTGTGCCTGGGTAAGGCCGTCTTGAACATTAGCTACCGCCGTACTGATCTCCTGGGCCGTGACCACCAGGCTTGAGACGTTTTGCGCAATATACGCCACGTCGTCCGGGTCGTAGAATGGCGCTTGGGCCTCGTACCAGGAACGGATTTCCTCCTCGCTAGCGGCGTAGGGGAGGATGAGTCCCTCGTCAAGCAGACCGTTCCATGGATCCGAGCCGGAGCCACCATGGAGAGTACCCCAGCCGAAAGCGCCGCCAGAATGGGCCATGTCAGGAGTGGCCCGCACGTGTTCGTCGCCGTCAACATAACCGATTAGCGTCGTGCCGTCCCATGTGAGGACGTAAAAGTGCCAGTCAAGAGGATCAATCGTAATCGAACCACTTGCAATCCTCTGGGCGCTGGTCGAATCAATCCACGACAATAGCAGATTATTTGAGGGATTGACGCTACAGTAAAACCTGGTCCACTTTCCGAATACCATGCGGTGAACTGCGCGAGAATCGAACGTCCTTCCCCAGACAGCTACGGTGAAGGGGCCTTCAGGGAACTGTCCATAACCAAGCCGCCCATTCGCCCTCGTCCCGTCCACGAAGGAGGTGGCGAAGGGCTTGGCTTCTAGTTGCCATCCATCAAAGTACCAGTCAGTTGTACCATCCAGCGCAGAAAATCCGACTAGTTGAACGTAAGCAGGTTCACTTACGGTATCCGCTCTAATGACTCTGTACCAGCCGTCCCCGCAGTCAACAATAGCAGTCGGCGGCTTGTTGCTGTTTAGTCTCGTGTCAGACTCTGCGGAATTGAGGTATAGATATACATTGCCCACATTCGTCACTGGCTTCCCATCTGCACGTCTTACATAACAAGAAAATGTCCATACTGTAGAAGTTTTGCTATGGTCTATATTCGCTCTCCCAGTAAGGTAAGCGTTCCCTGTACCACTTTTGCTTGCTTTTGTCCACTTGATAGAGTAGTTGCCGTAACGCACATAGTCTGTAGATCGAGTTAGCGTTACATCAGCAGTACCTCTTGACCAGGGTTGGGAGCTTTCGCCACTTTGAATTAAGACGTTTTCCGTAGCCTCCTCCACCGCCACGGCACCACCGAAGCGGCCCTCGCCGGGACGCAGCGTCGCAACGGAACCGTCCAAAGGCTTAATTCCGCCCGTGCCGAACAAGGTGGCGTCAAACGGGAACAGAATGCCGCCCTGCGGCTTGGTCTTCGAATGGCTATCTACGACGCGCTTTAGGGCATCAAACGTCGTCTGCGTGACCCGTGCCTCGATCTCCCCGGCGTGGGCTTGCAGCGTCGTCTCGGCGTCCGTGACAAGTTGCTCCAGGGTATCGAACACGGTTTGCTTTACGCGTGCCGCAATCTCGTCCGCGTGAATGTTCAGCGTCGCCGAATGCGCAGCCACCGTTTGCGCCAGTGTATCAAAGACAGTCTTTTCCACCTTG
>JAKOVF010000300.1 GCA_029782225.1 Chloroflexota bacterium
GTTACAATCCTGCCGTCCAAGCTTTCGCTGAGCGCTTGCGCGCACGCGGCAAACACACGCGGAGCATCTTGGGTGCGATCATGCACAAGTATTTGCACTGGGTCTATGGAGTCCTCAAGTCGGGTCGCCCGTTCGATGCCGAATTCGCGATTCAGCAGATGAAAGCGGCTTGACAATCAAGACGGTATCTTTGCAGTCGCCATAATCAACAATATCTCGAACGTCGTCCCACCTTTGCATACAAACCGCAATCGCGGCGCGGTGAATCGTTTCGTTCGCTCAACCGCAGAAAACTTTTGGCATTGCTGCCCGACGGGATGGGCGTGATTCAAACGCAAGACACGCGCCATGCCTTCGCGTTGGAGGTGGACTTGACGCGTTCGGCGCGGGACAAGTTGGCGCGCAAACTGCGCGAATATCTGCTTGCCAATATGGAGAAACAGTTCGAGGAGACGATTCTGGTTCTGACAACCAGTTGGCAGGCGCCCGCACATGGCGAAATGTGGTGCTGGGCGTATTGGCATTCGATGGAGAGAATGGGAATTCTGCTCAAGACCAAGCCACACTGATTGAAACAGGAGAAACCGTCTTGCCTGTCTGGAGCACAACCATTCAAATGTTGAAAAAACAGGGAGTGGCAGAACCAATCTGGTGGAATGTTTGGAAAAGGGAGGAGCTATCGAAATTGGAATGGTTTGTGTGAATCCGCTTGGAACGAGTCCACGTGATGTCTGATACTGACGCAGAACTTGAATTATTTCACAGCCAATTTCTACTTTGGGAGGAAAAGATATTCTTGGGGAGAAATGAATTCAATGGGTCAAACCACTTGATATGAACACTCAATCTTGAGATATCAAATGTCTATCCTGCGAATCGTACTCGATTGAGAAAGGCAAATCAAAATAAAACATATCTGATGGGTCGCGGAGTTTCAGATGCCTAAAACAAGGGCTTTGACAACCCAAGTGGATTGATTTTGCTGATAGGCGATGCGTTGTGCCACTTGCACAGCGACGCCCATTGCGGCAAAAATCCAACGATTATTTTCGTTGCCGCGCATCCATGTTCTTTCCAAATCAAAAATATCCTTGACCAAACTTTGCATCGGTTCCAC
>JAKOVF010000301.1 GCA_029782225.1 Chloroflexota bacterium
AAATACTTGGCCGCCAGGGCAAGCTGCAATTCTTCATTGGCTTTTCCAATGCCATTGTTCGTGACGAGAATAACGGTGCTTTGCATATTACTCCTTGTTAATGTTTTCCTGATATTCCCTCAGCAGCGTGCGTGCCTGTTTCGCGTTCTTCTTTGAGACAAAAATCTGGACACGTCCCATCCCATCAATCGTTGTGGGGTAGATGAGGTGACCGATTGCCTCCTGAAACAACTCCACTTCAATCCCCTGGGCTTCGAGATAGCTCTTGATCAGTTCGGCATCCATGCGCCCGAACACTTCGACCAGCATTTCCCATTTCAACTCGTCCATTCCAGCCTCCAGAATACAATGAACAGGACCGTCCACAAAACGCTCACAATGAGCTGACGGACTCCAATACGTACGGGTTTCCATCCCGCGGCAGGATGTGTAATTCCCCACAGTGTTTCGATCCATTGCACAGCGAACGGGACAAAGATAAAGCGCGGCAGCCAGTTGACGAATCCCAGCACAAGAGTCGCCAGAACATTGAAGGATGTGTACGCCAGCGCGCGGCGTCCCATCTTCCACTGCTCGCCTCTCTCTGGACTCCTGGCCTGCCCGCGCTGCTCAAGCCTCAAATAAGCATAGACGATGGATGCCGCCGACTGCAGCCATGTCAACAGCCAGAGCCACCAGCCGACAGGGTCATAGTGACCGAGGCCCACCCAATATGCGGCCGGTGCAGCCAGGGACAGCACCCCTGTGGCGATGATCTCGACGCCGGCCTGCCGTCTCTCGGCGCGTTTGCTCACCAGCCACAAGTGCCATGCGAAAACCGGGATGCCGGGAACAGCCAGATACAGGATATATCCAAAACCTCCAAGGATCAAGCCGATCAATGCAGCAACTGCAATGAGACCGTAGACAATGACCCAAAACCGCGCCGCCGGTAGATCCTCGCGAGACCGCCGGCCAGAATAAGCCTTGACGATCATGGAGACCGGCTGTCGCAGCAGGAACGCGGCCATGGCAGCAACGACGAGGTAAACCGTAGCAAATGAGAAAGTCTTTCCAGCGAAGATTCCTACCAACAATGGACTAAGAATGAACACCCACGATCCATGATCCTGCGGGAGCGCCATCTGCCTTCGGAGGTACTGTTGCATACAACTAAAGCATAAAGGAGAATCGTTATCTCTGCAAGTGAAAAAGTTCCCCCGCGGCTGGTTTACAATAGGGACGCAAACTACCAAAGAACCAAGGAGAGAATTGGCATGTCCAACAAGAAGAAGCGGAAACTGC
>JAKOVF010000316.1 GCA_029782225.1 Chloroflexota bacterium
GAAGAGATCAGGATCGTCGAAGGTAGAGAAACCTGACAGGTCTTCAAGACCTGTCAGGTTTGGGAATTGGAGAAATAGGTCGAATCCCAGCCCTCTTGAACGTGGGAACTACTATCATATCTACAACCGCGGCAACAACCACGAGACCATCTTCCCCCAGGAAAGAAACTACGGCTACTTTATGGAGCTTTGGTGGAAGCATACGCTTCCGATTGCAGAAACCTGCGCTTACTGCCTGCTGGGAAATCATTTCCATGCGGCGGTGTATATCCGGGAACAAGAAGAGCTGACAGGTTTGGAAAACCTGTCAGCTCTGAAACAGAGACAGGGGAAGCCGCCCGGCCAGTATTTCTCGAACTTCTTCAATGCCTATGCGCGGGGAGTCAACCTTGCCACCGGACGGTCAGGCGCGCTCTTTGAGCGACCATTTGAACGAAGGCAGGTTACAACAGCGAACTATTTGATGAGGCTGATCATTTACATCCATCAGAATCCGCAAAAGCACGGTTTTATGGACGATTTTCGCGGTTGGCCCTATTCTTCATATCTCTCACTGATCGATCATTCCCCGACGAAACTCGAACGGAACAAGGTGCTGGAATTATTTGGGGGAAGGGAAGGCTTCATTCGGCTGCACGATGAAGTCCAAACGTCTGTTGAATTGGATGATGAATAGAGTAGAAAAGACCTGACAGGTTTGGAAAACCTGTCAGGTCTGAAACAGGGTCCATGGCGAACCTCCCCCAACCGGCGGAGGCAGAAACCAGCTAGTTGATGGTTGCGGCCGGGTACAGATTGTGTCATTGTTAATACAATGGCCCGTGTCTACCTGTCCACGGGTCAGCCTGGAGTGCTGCCAGCTCTTCGGCCGTTATTGCGGAAATTCAAAATACAACTGGCTTGCATTTCGGGGTCATTGCCCATATCAACAGGAATGTCATTATTATCCTGTGAAATCCGTACCGCAGTTCCAGACGTACAACTATATAAAGGTGTAAATCACGATAGTGGCTGATTTACCCGCAGGATGGAGACTCTATGAGACTTAACCCGCTCAGCAGCCGACTCTTGAAGTTGGTCTTTGTGCTGGCTCTGCTTGCCACGAACTTCTCGCAGGCCGCCGCCGCCCCGCAGAGTGCCGCTTCTTCCATAGGCCAAAGCTATGGCGGGGGCATCATATTCTGGATCGATTCTAGCGGACAACATGGCCTGATTGCCGACAAAAGCGACACGAGTTACCGCATGATCAAGTGGGGGGACGCATATTATCTTAATACAGGGGCGACAGGAACAGCCATAGGTACAGGCGCAGCAAACACCAAAAAGATCATCGCCGTCCAGGGAACAAAGTACAGTTATGCTGCACTTGTGTGCGCCAACTACAGGGGTGGAGGCTATGCTGACTGGTTCCTGCCCTCCAAGGACGAACTCTATCAGCTCTACAAACAAAAGAGCGCGGGCGTGGTTACAGGTTTTACATGGGGCGCCTACTGGAGTTCATCGGAGTTCTACGTGGCGAGCTTTCCCCAACGACAAGCCTATGCCTGGACCAAGATCTTCTACAATGAAACCGCATTCTACTCCCTGAAAGACCGCGTGGACGGGGTGCGTTGTGTGCGCAGTTTCTAGATGGGAATTATCAAGGAGGAGAGTAAGACGATGAACAGAATCATGAACTCAACGCTGAAGCGCATTACCGTGCGCGGCCTCTTCGTGGCAGCCTGTATCCTCTCTCTGGGGATGCAGCCCTTCACGGTCAGCCCGGCCGTCGCAGCATCCACACTTCCCGTACTGTGGACCGCCGGAGGCCTCTCTGCGGGCACCGATAGCGCGGGCCAGGCCGCCCGTATCGCCGCCGATGCCTCGGGCAACGTTGCCGTGGTGTCGGGACCCTCCGGCGGACGTGATCTGGCCGTCACATCATATACGGCGGATGGGATCCTCCGCTGGCGTAGCACCGTTACCCCGTCGGTAGGCACGTTCGTCGGCGATTGGGTGGTTGCTGCGCCCAACGGCGATTTTGCCGTGATAGGCCACAACCAGGACTCTCACGGTCGTCCGATTGCCAGCACCATGCTTCGGTACGATTCAAATGGGACACTCCTGTGGCGAGTGGACTTCTCCTCGGGATTCTTCCCTTCCACTGCGCGGCTGGTGGTCGACGCCGCGGGTAACGAATACCTCGCCTGGAGCGCGACCGGAAGCGGCTTTCTGGTACAGAAGTACAGCCCTGCCGGGGCCTTACTCTGGTCGCAGGGCGACTCGACCGGCGGCGGCTATGCCATCGCATCCTCGCTTGCGTTGAGCCCCGACGGCACCGATGTGGCGGTAACGGGGAGTGTCTCGGGTGGTGCGACATGGATCACGGCCGTATACAATGCGACAACGGGCGTCCGCAGATGGCAGGTCGCGGCCGCTGAGGGCATCGCGGCTCTGGATGCGATTGTGGATGCAACCCGCGTCTACGTGACCGGCCAGGGCAATGTCGGTATCAATGGGTTCCTTAGCGTGGTCGCCTATGACCGCACAACCGGCGCGCGCCTGTGGCGCACGGACGCCAATCCTCCGACCTGCTGCGCCATCGGGTCCCGTATCGCCCTGGCGCCTGACGGCAGCCTGGTGGTCGCCGGCCACACAGCGACAGGCGGGTATTTCGACTGGTGGATCGTATCCATGAACACCAGTGGCGCTGTGAGATGGCAGGCCCTGCGCAATGCCGCCGTCAGCGGGGATGAGTTTCCAACCGCTGTCTTCGTCCTCCCCGATGGCACCACCGTAGTGTCCGGGACCGGAGGCCCGGTGACTCGAGACATATTGGGAAACTCATACATGCAGGGTGTAACGGCCGGGTACAGCTCTAATGGGACGCTGCTGTGGGAGGGCTTCTCCAAGCTGCCGACGGTGTGGGCCACGGCCCTGCCCAACGGCAACGTGTGTGCCACCGGCGGCTACGATGCCTTCATCACATGCTGGCGCGTCTCAAGTGTCGTGGTGAGCACCCCCTCACCGACCGCGGCACCAATCAATACACCGACCAGCACGCCGGTTCCCCCCACACCGACCAATACACCGGCAGCCAGCACAAGCACCGGTTTCCTCTCGCCATCAGCAAATGCCGCGCAGACATCCAGCGCGGGTGATAATAACGGCTACCAGACCAGCCCCGCGAATGCTTATGCCAATGACTCATCGGTCGCAACCGATACCAACAGCGGCACGAACACCAACACATCCTGTACCAATACGGGCAAGGATAAGCACCGCTACTACAACTACAATTTCAATATCCCTGTAACCGCTGCGATCCAGGGCATTCAGGTGCGGCTCGATGCGCGCGCTGATGCGACGAGCGGCTCTCCAAAGATCTGCGTGCAGCTCTCATGGGATGGCGGCACAACGTGGACCACAGCCAGATCCACTACGACGCTCAGCACAACGGAAACCACCTACACTCTCGGCAATAGTTCGGACACATGGGGCCGCACATGGACCCCGAGCAACTTCAGCAATGCCGACTTCCGCATACGGCTGATCGACGTGGCGAGCAATACGAGTCGTGATTTCTTCCTTGATTGTGTAGCGGTCAACGTCACGTATCAACCCTGAGACAAAGTGAGATTCAACTCAAAAAAAACATGACTTACCCTGAATCTAATCTGGAGTGAGCTTCTCGTTTTCTCGTGGTCATTCTGGCTCGCAGCACTATGCTGCTGAGCGCGTGCGGCGGGGGCTAATCGTTACAGTCAAATAAAATAAGAGTTACCCGGCTCGTCTGGCTTCGCATCAACTTCCAGACGAGCCGAGCTTTTTGATGCAGCGTTCACTCCATTTACGCCACGATCTGGTGGCTTTTCCAAAGCCAGCGCGTGCCTTCGTCTGGCACAGCGCTGTCCGTTCGCACGAGATGGAGCCTCCCCCAAGTGGCGGAGGACAATACCCCCCAGTTGGGGGATGTGGCCGGGGAGTGTTCGTTGTACTCTGAGGGGATAAGTCCTGTAGTGGGTAGGGGATTCAGAACCCGAACTACACGCCGCCCACCCTTGGCGCACCACCATTTTAATCGAATACCTACCTATAGCCATGCCCCTTGTGCATCAACAAGTGGCATGGATGAGGCCTATTTCGGCGTACTCAAAGAGGAGAAAATAATGATTCAACAAAAGGAGACAAACAAATGAGCATCAGCAAAGAAGTAAAACTTGCGAGCATCAATCAACAAACCGCGATCAAAGAGAGCAAAATGAAAGTAACAACCCCGAACCTTATCCGCTGGGCAGGTTTATCCGCTGTAGTTGCAGGGACCATTTTCGCGGCCATTCAGCCGATCCACCCACCAGACGTTATTGCGTCAGTCACCACCAGCGCATTCATCATCATCACCTCCTTTAAGACGATCATGTCCATCTTTGGCCTGTTCGGCATTGCCGGGCTCTATGCCAGACAGGTGGAAAAGACCGGTTGGCTGGGTCTGGCCGGCTATCTCCTGCTAACCATCTTCTATGCAGTCCAAATGTGCTTTTCCTTCGCTGAACCCACGATTCTGCCGCTGTTGGTGCCCGTGGCGCCGACGTTTGTGGAGAGCGTCATGGGGATGTCCAGTGGGGCTGGTGGTCCGATGAACCTCGGAGCCTTCGCAGTGGTATTTCACATCCTACCCGTATTGTATTTGCTCGGCCTCCTGCTGTTTGGCATCGCGACCTTCCGCGCCCACATCCTCCCGCGCTGGGCGGCTATCCTGCTTGCATCATCAGGACCTTTGGCGATCATCATGTCACAACTTCCTCACCAGATCGCACGTTTTGCGGCGGTGCCGATGGGGATCGCCCTGATCTGGCTGGGATTTGCTCTCTTCTTTGAGCGCCGGGAGCAAGTCTCTTAACTCTGGAGCCGAAAACGGAGAAAAATAATATGAGCACCAATAGTAAGGCTTCAGTCAGTGGAGAAGGCCAACGTGCGATGACCTCATCGAGAAAAATCTCGTTAGTCGGAGGCATACTCTACCTGCTTACCTTTGTCTCGATGCCGATCGGCTTTCTCTACAGTGCTATCCTGAACGACCCCAACTACATCGTCGGCTCTGGACCGGACACTCCGGTCATCATCGGCGGTATCCTGGAGATCATCGTGGCGCTGGCTGGCATCGGCACCGCCGTCGCGCTATTCCCGGTGCTCAAGAGGCAGAACGAAGGGGTGGCTCTGGGCTTCATCGGGACTCGGGTTCTGGAAGCCAGCACGATCTTCGCCGATGTGGTCTGCCTGATGGCAATCGTGACCTTACGGCGGACCGGACCTGGCGCAGAGGCGTTGGTCACCGGCAAGACGCTGATCGCCCTGTACGGCTTGTTCCGCCTCGGACAAAACCTTATGCCGGCCGTGAATGACCTGTTACTGGGTTCCCTGCTGTATCAGTCGAGACTGGTGCCGCGTGTTCTTCCCCTGCTCGGCATCATCGGAGCACCCTTCCTCATCGCGAACACCATCGTGTTTATGTTCGGGATCAGCAGCGGACCGCTCTATGTGCTGACGGGGATCGGTGTTCTCCCGATCGCGTTATTTGAGTTTTCGCTGGGAGTATGGCTCACAGTCAAAGGCTTCAACCCATCTGCAATCACTTCTCTGTCTGCATAAGCAACGGCGAACAAGCTGTTGAACCCTAGCATAAATAAGGTCTAAAAAAAGGAGACAAACAAATGAACATCAGTAAAGAAGTAAAACTTGCGAGCACTAATCGGCAGGCTGCCACACCTATGGCCTCACATAGAAAGATCTCGTTAACGGCGGGGCTAATCTATCTGCTCACCATGGTCTCGATCCCGACCCTCGCTCTCTATGGCCAGGTAAAGAGTGCGAATTACATCCTCGGCGCTGGCCCGGACACTGCCGCCATGCTTGGCGGTATCCTGGAGGTCATCGTGGCCCTCGCCGGCATCGGCACCGCTGTCGTTCTGTTCCCGGTACTCAAGAAGCAGAACGAAGGGCTTGCGTTGGGCCTTGTCGCCGCCCGAGTTTTGGAAGCCAGCGCTCTCTTCACGGGCGTGGCGTTCCTTTTGTCGATCGTAACCTTGCGGCAGGCTGGAGCTGGAGCAGATGCGTTGGTCACCAGCAATGTGCTTGTCACCCTATATAATCGCATCTTCCTCCTCGGAGGAAGCTTCATGCCAGCCGTAGACGATCTGTTACTAGGCTTCTTGCTGTACAAGTCGCGTCTGGTGCCTCGAGCCCTTTCCCTGATCGGTATCGTTGGCGGCCCCGTACTCATCGCTGGCTTCCTCGCCGTAGTATTCGGTGTCATCGGGCGAGATGCCCCTTTGGCAGCGCTGTCCGCACTTCCGGTCTTTCTATTTGAGCTTTCGCTGGGCATCTGGCTCATCGTCAAGGGCTTTAATCCTTCTGCAGCGAAGGAGCTCTTGGGCGCGGAATAGATAAGGAACACGGCGTTCTGGGAGGACCATCAACTCTCCCGGAATGCCTCACTCCGCTCGCATTGCATTTTCGACTGAAGTCAATCAAAGCAACATGCCCGCGAGGGTCGTCGCTCTGGTCAAGTCACAATCTGCGCACTTCGATCATCACTTAAATAAAGGTAACAAATGAATACAAAAATAGAAAGCGTATCTTCACCCAAGCGCCTCGCGAGAATCGCCGGCGTCTTCTACCTGCTCGTTGCCATCTTCGGCGGCTTTGCCGAAGGCTTTGGAGATCCCAGGATGTACGTGGCTGGCGATGCGGCAGCCACGGCTGGGAACGTGCTCGCGAACCCCGGACTTGTCCGCATGATCGTCACCGCCCACCTGGTGAATGCGATCTTCTTCATCCTCACAGCCATGACCTTGTACATCCTGCTTCAGCACGTGCACAAAAGCGTGGCGAGGGCCATGCTCGTCTTCGTTGCCCTTGCGGTCGGAATCACCACCCTAAACGCGGTCTTCCAGTTTGAGGGCTTGCAGGTCGCAACCAACAGTTCCTACGTAGCCGCCTTCGGCGCGGCGGGGTCGAATGCGCTCGTGCTGCTCCTGCTCGAGATCCAGCACTACGGGACGCTCAGCGCACAGGTTTTCTTCGGCCTATGGCTGGCGCCGCTCGGGTATCTCGCCTACAAATCAGGGCTGTTCCCCAGGGCGCTGGGCGTCGTGCTCGTCATGGCTGCTATCTCCTACCTGGTGCAATTGTTCGCGGCATTCCTGGCCCCCGACTTCGGCAAGCAGATCCATGGTTTCATGACCATTCTGCCCATCATCGCGGAGGTCTGGATGCTCGGATACCTGCTCGTGGTTGGCGTGAGGAGCGTGAAGCCAGAGAAGCGCATCCTGACGGAGGCCACTGCGGCGTGAATGTTCCTTCCGCAGCGGCCCGCACCCTGCCCGATAGGTTGAAGCGGCTTGATGAATAGATGAATATATCCCTGACCCTATGGTTTGGGCCAGGAGGGACGATGGAGGCTTGTCGTCAGGTACGGAGGCTTTACAATGAATGATCAAAAACAAAAGGGACACGCTCCCGCTCTCAAACGTCGGGGCAGAGGGTGTTTGCCCTGGCTGGGCGCAGGCCTGGCTGTGTTGCTGGCCCTGATGCTGGTGGGATACATTTATGAGCCTGTGGCAGAAGCGGCTGATGCAAAGGCATATCCACCGCCGGGTCAAATGGTGGATGTGGGCGGTTACCGCCTGCATATCAACTGTACTGGCGAGGGCAGCCCCACTGTGGTGATTGAATCCGGCTGGGGAGATTTTTCTGCTGCGTGGGGTTGGGTGCAGCCCGAAGTCGCCAAGACCACGCGCGTCTGCACCTACGATCGGGCCGGGATGGGATGGAGCGAGTCCAGTACCCAGCCGCGAACTGCCCGGGAATTTGCGAAAGAGCTGCATACTCTGCTGGAAAAAGCGAATGAACCCGGCCCGTATGTGCTGGTGGGCCACTCGATGGGCGGGTATACCGTGCGCGTGTACGCTCATGATTATCCGGAGGAAGTCGCCGGGCTGGTGTTGATTGACCCGCAAAACCTGTCCACTGAGGATTCCACCACTTTTAATCCGGCTCCGAAACCCGGCAAGACATCCCTAACGGTGTTGCTGGCACGCATCGGCCTGGCGCGTTTGCTGGCCGGTCCCCTTGGCTCGATCCAAAACCTGCCCGAGGGGGATAAGCAAGCCTACACTGCTAAGACAGTGACCCCTCGTTCCACACAAACCCTCCTGGACGAAGGCAGGGGGATGTCCGAAGGAGCGGCGCAGGCCAGGGGAGTGACCACGTTGGGCGCATTGCCCTTAATCGTTCTCTCGCGCGGCAAGGATATGGATGCTGAATCAGCCGCCTCGCAGGCACGCTACCTCCAGTTATCGACTGACAGCCAGCATCTCATTGCAGATCAAAGCGGTCATCGCATCATGATTGAACAACCCGAGGCTGCGGTTGCAGCCATCGTGAAGATGGTAGAGCTGGTTCGACAGGCAGCGAATAAGTAGGTGAGCTGATCTAGCTAAATCTAAAACGTCTCCCCCAAGTGGCGGAGACCGATACTCCCCAGTCGCAGGATGTGGCCGGGGAGTGTTGTTATTAATATGAACTGTGGGGCAACTGATCAATTCAGGGTTGCCGGTCTCGTCCGATTGGAGAAGGAGTACGACTATGAATGATAAGGATCTGACAAAGTTCACCTGTCACAAATGCAGTGGTCATGAATTGATCGTCTCTCACGTTTGGAACATCGAGGCGGGCAATGACAGTGAAAGCTGGCGGGAGTGGGGGCCGCTCAAGGATAATCATCACTGGCAGTACGAGTTCAAGGAAAAGATCGAGGAAAATGCGGACGATGAAGTCCAGAGAGGCGACTTCGGTGAGTTCGAGGATGATGACTCCGCCTCTGAACCGGAAGAATATGAAATATTCGAAGCCGAGACCAGCCGGGAAAGCGATGAATTCTTCCTGAATTGCGGGAACTGCGACCGCGAG
>JAKOVF010000339.1 GCA_029782225.1 Chloroflexota bacterium
TGAGACGAATGCCTTCGATAGTCTCAATCGCAGAGTTAGCGAATTCTTCGTCGCCTGTTGCCAGTGTGAAGGTCAGAGTATCGAATACCAACGCTTCTGGCTTGAGTCCATGGTCGTTGACGGCTATGTCGTAGATGCGTTTGGCGACTTCGAGTTTTTTCTCACGAGTCTTCGCCATGCCGCCTTCGTCAATGGTCAGTACAATGACCGCGGCGTTGTGTTCCTTGGCGAGTTTGAATATCTTATCGGCCTTGGCGCGGCCTGATTCGAGATGCGTTGAGTTAATGAGACAGCGTCCAGGTGCGGTCTTGAGCGCGATTTCGAGCACATCTAATTCCGTCGTATCGATCACAAGCGGAACATCCACGCCCATTTCGAGTTTCTTGACGACCTTGCGCATGAGTTCCACTTCATCGGGGCGTTCCGTGACGGCGCAGGAGATGTCGAGGGCATGTGCGCCGAAGTCCACCTGTTCACGCGCGATTTCCAGAATGCCATCGTAATCCTCTTCGAGCAGAAGACGCTTGAACTTGCGTGAGCCTTGCGCGTTGCATCTTTCGCCCAGCAGGGTTGGCGGTGGATCCTGTCGCATGGAGATGGCTGACATGGCGGAGGCAAGCTGCGGCGTCGCGTGAAGCGGTCGTTCGGGATGAGGACGAGCGTCCAGTTTTTGAACCAGGAGTCTTAAATGTTCAGGAGTCGTTCCACAACATCCACCCACAACAGAAATATTGTGCTTGGTCACAAATTCATAGAGATCATTCGCGAAGGGTTCCGGCTCGAGCGGATAAACGGCCTGACCATCCACATTGAGTGGAAGACCCGCGTTGGGGATGCACGAAACGGGCAGAGTGGAATTTTCGCCGAGGATGCGGATGGGCTCGCGCATGTGCTCGGGACCGGTGGAACAGTTGAGGCCGATGACGTCAATGCCCATACCTTCGAGAATGGTGAGCGCGGCATTGACGTCGGTGCCGAGAAGCATGCGGCCGGTCGTGTCGAGTGTGACCTGGGCCTGGATCGGCAAATAGACCTGGGTCTCGTCGAAGGCTTTGTGGATGCCGATGATGGCGGCTTTGACTTCGAGAATGTCCTGTGAGGTTTCGATGAGGAGAACATCCACGCCGCCTCGGATCAGACCGACGGCCTGTTCGCGAAAAACGTCAGCCAGTTCGTCGAAATTGACGTTGGAGAGGTCGGGATCATTTGCGGAGGGAAGTTTGCCCGAGGGGCCAATCGAGCCGGCAACGAACTTTGGAGATTGGAGACTGGAGAATTCGTCGGCTAAACGTCTTGCTAAAGAGGCTGCAGTCTGATTGATTTCAATCACTCTATCCTGCAGGCCATATTCTTTCATCGTGATGCGGTTGGAGCGGAAAGTGTCCGTTTCGAGCACGTCCACGCCGACATCGAGGAACGAGCGATGGACTTTTTCCACGGCTTCAGGATACGAGATGACGAGGTAGTCGTTACATCCGTTGTATTGTTCGCCGCCGAAATGTTCGGCAGTTAAGTGCAGGTTTTGCAGGCTGGTTCCCATGGCGCCGTCGAAGACAAGAACTTTCTTTTCAAGGGCGTCGAGGTATTTGCGATTTGTGTACTTTCGATTCATATTACTCCTACAGCGAATTTACCAGTGATGAACAGAGATGAGACTGGCAACAAAAGCGCCTCTCGCAATGAGAGGCGACAGCATTATAACGGTCATCTCTCATCTCCCGGATGTACGGGCGACATACATCGCCCTACAATCCGCCGAAGTTGGCACCTTTTTAGCGGTTAGCGCTTAGCCTTTAGCTGTCAGCTCTTGTTTTGCTAACCGCTAATTGCCAATTGCTCAAAGCTACTCGGTTGCCGAAGCGTCACAGGGTCGGTCCCTCAGCTTCTCTGGATGAGTACAGGTGTGCCTGCGGCACAGTGCAGGCAGCAGTATTAATTGTTGCGGGAGTTTATCATAGTGGAGTGAACATGTCAATTTTGAGGCCTGGTTGTGAAGGGAGCACATAAAAATTGCACGTTCACTCTCTCCTCAACCACAAAATAAAATCCTGATCGAACGCTGGCACGCCGAATTCGGCCAGTCTCTGCAAAACTACAGTGCGAAGTTCAGTCCCACGGTTGATGATGTGTAGGAGCATCGTCCAGCGCGGCCAGGGCATATCGGTCGCATTCCGTCCAAGTTCGCCTTCGCCCAGCCATCGAACGTATTCCTCCATCTCTTTTGCCACGAGTTCAAAGGCTTCGCGGGCCGTCTCACGCGTCGGATAATCCTGGGCCCTGAGATGACCCACATCACGCTGATTTTTGAGAGCCGCGAGCCAGCGACGGTCCGTGCTGGTGATCTGCACCATTAGGTCTCGAACAGAGCCGCGTGCGTAAGTATCGCCCGCCAGGAATTCCTCTTCGGAAATGCGTGCAATGGAGTCCCACACCAGGCGGGTCATGTCCACGTGATATTCAACGTAGGTGCGGATCATTTCCAGCGAACTCATGAGTCGCTCCTCGAAATCATATCTCAATCGCCTCTGCATCCTGCAACACCGCTGTCGCCCACGCGGTGATGTCCGCACAATACCTCTCTGGATTCTCTGTACTCACATCCAGAATCGTTTTCGTCCATGTGGATTTGTTGATGACAGGCTTACCGTCTTTCGACTTGAACCGGAAAGTCCGCTTGCCGCTATCGACCGCATCCTTGACCTGCTGGCGGATCAACGAGGGCGATTTCTTTTCCACGATGAACTCCCGCAGCAGGTCACGTTCATAGAGCCAGCCTTCACGCGTCATCTTGCTGGAGTGCTGGAGCATATATGTGGCAACGGTCAGGTTATGGACCGCGCCGTAGCCCATATCGGTAAATTCAAGCACAAGAAATTCATCGAAGCGCGTTTTGCACAAATTGTCTGCC